>JACQYG010000199.1 GCA_016208345.1 Chloroflexota bacterium | reverse complement strand
GCCACCAGAGGGCCGCTGATCAGCAGTCCCCCTCGCATCAGGGGGCGGAATTCGGGCCGATGGAGGGCCTCAGCCGTGGCCGCAGTGATGAAAGCCCCTGCTCCCGCCCCAGCCAGAAAGAGATAAAGCGCAATCCAAATTCCCCAGGTCATCTCCACACCTCGTCCTGGCAACCAGTGATCGGTGCCTGGTGATCCCATGATCGGTCACTGGTCTGATAATGGCTAAGTCGCCAATCATCAATCACTAATCACCCATCACCGGATATAATAGATATTCGGCACGTTTCCCAAGTCCGGACGGAGTTGCGCTGCTTTCCTTTGGATGATCAGTCGCGACACTTCGCTAGCGGGGTCACTGATATCGCCAAAGGTGCGAGCCTCCACCGGGCAGGCCATGACACAGGCCGGGGTGACCCCCTTAGCGATGCGATGGACGCAAAAGCGACACTTCTCGGGCACGCCAATCTTCTTGTTGAAAATCCGGGCTTGGTAGGGACAACCAACCATGCAATACTTGCAGCCGATGCAACGATCCTGGTCAATAAGCACCAGCCCATCCCGACGCTTGTAGGAAGCTCCAGTGGGGCAGACACTGACACAGGTAGGGCGCTCACAATGCATGCACTGCACCGGGAGAAAGCGCCTGGTCACGGCGGGGTAAATCCCGTCTTCGCTGGAGAGGACTCGAATCCAGTGCTCGTAGGACTCTAGCCCCCACTCCATCTGGCAGGCCACAGTGCAGGCGTTGCACCCTACGCACTTTGTCAGGTCAATTACCATACCATATCTTGGCATCCTCTCTCACCTCATAGGAAACGTGGCACCTGGCACCCCTTCTACCCTCGCCTAACCGTCACTATCGTCTCTCCCAAAGCTGCCCCACCGACAAGGGGCTCAGCTTGGTCCGCGATGAGGGCAGAATCGTTCCCCCCTTGCCCAAAGGCAAAGGGGCGGAGCTTGCTATCACGGCCATAGCCGTGGGCCAGGAAGACCGCCTCGGGATGAATCCCCTCGGTGAGCCTGGCTCGCACTCGCACTTGGCCAGTAGGAGAGGTTACAATTACCAAATTCCCGTTCTCAATGCCCAGGCGTGCTGCCCGGGCGGGATGAATCCAGAGGGTGTTCTCTTTGCTCAGAGCCGCCATGTAAGGGTTCCCCTGAGTGGCGGTGCCGGTGTGCATGGCTTCATGGCCTGTCAGTAGACGGAAGGCGTGGATGTCAGGCATAGTACGCGGCGGCTCGTAGACCGGCAGCGGCTCAAAACCTTTCGCCATCAGGGCCTCCGAGTAGAGCTCCACCTTGCCACTGGGGATGGTAAAGCGTGGCGGGCCTTGCGTGAGCTCGGTCTTTCCCTGCCAAACCCCAGACTTTTTCAGCGATTCCAGCGTCAGGCCGATAGTCTTCAATTGGGCCTGAATGGTTTCCTCCACAGCAAACCCAAGGAACCTGCTTAACCCCAACGTCTGGGCCAGGCCGGTAATGATCTCTGTGGCTGGCTTCGTGTCGTAGAGCGGCTTCACCACCGGTTGTCGCAGGGCCACTTCAGAAACCAGGCGGGTAGAGACGATCAGAGGATCCAAGCGTTCCAAATAGGTGGATTCCGGCAGAATGTAGTGGGCCATCTGAGCCGTCTCGCTCATCTGCACGTCAATGACCACCAGGAGTTCCAGTTTGGCCAGGGCCTTCTCTACCTTGGTGGTATTAGGGAGGGAACGCGCTGGGTTGGCATGGTTAACGATTAGTGCAGCAATGGGGTACGGCTTCTCGGACAGGATAATCTCTGGGAGGAGTTGAGCCAGGCCCTCCTCAGGCTGGGCCAGAGGATAGAAGCCATCGCCGGCACCGTCGGCCCGCTTGGTCGTCACCGGGGGCGTAGCAGGGGGAGTAAAGCTCCCCAACACAGGGACTGGCGGGAAGAGGAGGCCACCCCGGGGCAGTCTGGAACGAGTTGCTGTAGAGGCTTCCCCAGGCGCCATGCCACCCTGGATCCACCCCACAGGCGGGACGGGCCATGGCTAACTCTCGGGCTATGCGCCGGATGGTATCGGCGGGGACATCGGTGATGTGTGAAGCCCAGCCGGGGGTCTTATCGGCCAGCAACTCCTTGAGCTGCTGAAACCCGGTGGTATGGCGACCGACAAAGTCGCTGTCATATAGCTTCTCTTCCACGATGACATTCATCATGGCCAGAAGCATCGCCCCGTCGGTGCCGGATTTGATCGGGATCCACTCGTGAGCTTGGGCAGCGGTATTGGTCAGGCGAGGGTCCACAGCTACAATGTGCGCCCCCCGGCTCTTCGCGGTGAGGAGGGCCCGTGTATCGGCCACAAACATCCCTTCAGCATGGTTGCGACCAAAGAGGAGGATGTAGCGGGAGTTCTCCAGGTCAAAGACGGGCAGGGACCCCACGGTGTAGAAGGCAGCCACGTTACGAGCGGCGCGGCCCAGGGAGATGTGGGAGAAGAGGTTGGGCGAACCGAAGGTACGCATGAACTGACGATCCCAGGCGTCTGCCAAGTCGGGGTAAAGGGGGGAGGAGAGTGAGGCCTCCTCGGAGGGGTAAAGGACAGTAAAGGGGTGATGACGGAGCCACGCGAGCGCCCGAGGACCGTAATGTTCTTTAATGGCCTGGAGACGCTCAGCGATCTCTTTGAAGGCTTGCTCCCAGGTAATCCTCTCAAAGCGTCCGTCGGCACCCGACTTCAGGGGATATTTCAAGCGATCGGGGTCGTATAAGAGCTTCACGCCCGCGCTTCCCCGGGGACAAATGCGCCCCAGGGAATGGGAGTGGCGGTAGTTCCCCTCCAATTTGAGGAGCTTCCCCGCCCGTACATAGGCCACCACGCCACAGCGGGCATCACACACCCCGCAAACGGTGGGGCTTAGGCGAGGGACCTCCTCTTTGGCGGTCGCCAGCTTCTCCCCGCCGCTTGCCAATCGCCCACCGATAGCCGCTGCCGCGGTGGCACCAGCCACCTGCAAGAACTGGCGTCGCGTCCACCTTCGTTTGCTCATAAGGTCAGCCTCCCTAATTCTCCCTTTACCCGAATTGGACAGGGTCATGCCTTCGGCCTTCCTTTAGCCGAGGTGTGTCACGATTCCTCAGTCATCCACCTCTTCGCTTGACCTTCTCCCCTTTCCTCCACGAGGCGGTGCATTCCAGAGGGTGCTCCCCTCTCATCCGCTCATTTGTAATCTTCCCGATGAAGATGGTCATGTCTATGGGGAAGGTTCTGGGGTTGATGTGGGCACAGTACATGTGCAAAGCG
>JACQYG010000198.1 GCA_016208345.1 Chloroflexota bacterium | reverse complement strand
TGCGGGCGGAATTACGGAATCCTCATGTTCCTGCTTTTCAGCCCACCTGAGCGAAAGTCCTAACTAGTAATTTCTTTACTGACTCCGCTGAAAGAACTCAGATTGAACCGCAGAGCACGCTGAGCACGCTGAGTTTTCCTAGATTTTCTCTGCGCTCAGCGGTCTCGGCGGTGAGTGGAGGCTTTTTTCAGGAAAGTCTTTACTGGTATAAAAAGAGCCAGGGCTGGCCGAAAGCTCGAGGAGGAGAGACGATGAACATCGGTGTCCCAAGAGAGATCAAGGACAACGAATACCGGGTGGCAGCCACGCCGGCGGGGGTTGAGATACTGGTCAAGGCCGGCCACCACGTTCTGGTGGAGGCCGGCGCCGGCGAGGGCAGCGGCTTCACCGATGCCGAGTACGCCCAGGTAGGTGCGGCCATTGCCTCCACCCATGCCGAGGCTTTCACTAAAACCGACCTGGTGCTGAAGGTCAAGGAACCCCTACCCTCGGAATACGAGCTCCTCCGGCCGGGGCTGATCCTGTTCACCTACCTGCACCTGGCTGCCATGGAAGACCTGACCCGCCAACTCGTGAGGCAAAAGGTGACCGCCGTGGCCTACGAGACCGTGCAGTTGGCCGACGGCACCCTGCCGCTCCTGACCCCCATGAGCGAGGTGGCCGGCCGCATGGCAGTGCAGGTCGGCGCCCACTACCTGGAGAAGATGAACGGCGGCCGGGGCAAGCTTCTGGGCGGTGTGCCAGGGGTGAGCCCCTGCAATGTGGTGATCATCGGGGGAGGCACCGTGGGCATCAACGCCGCCCAGATAGCCCTGGGCATGGGCGCCCAGGTGACCATCATCGATAAAAACGTTGAGCGCTTGCGTTACCTGAGCGAGGTGCTCCACGGGAGGCTGGTGACCCTGATGTCCAACCCCCTGAACATCGCCCAGGCAGTGAGCTATGCCGACCTGGTGATTGGGGCGGTGCTGGTGCCCGGTGCCAAGGCCCCTCACCTGGTCACCAGGGAGATGGTCAAGACCATGAAGACGGGGTCCGTCGTGGTGGACGTTGCGGTGGACCAGGGTGGCTGCGTGGAGACCTGCCATCCCACTACCCACAGCGCTCCCACCTATACCGTGGATGGCGTCGTCCATTACTGCGTCACCAACATGCCCGGGGCGGTGCCGCGAACCTCCACCTATGCCCTGAGCAACGTCACCCTGCCCTACGCCCTGAAGCTGGCGAATCTGGGCTTCGTGAACGCAGTGAAGGCCGATCCGGCCCTGGCTAAGGGCACCAACGTCTATGCCGGGCACGTCACCTACAAGGCCGTGGCCGATGCCTTCGGGATGCAATATCTCCCACTGGAATCTCTGCTGTAAAAGTTCATGGAATACGAGCCGGTCATCGGGCTGGAGACCCACGCCCAACTTCTAACCGAATCTAAAATGTTCTGCCGCTGCCGGGCCGATTACGCCGCGGCGGCGCCCAACACCCTGGTCTGCCCGGTGTGCCTGGGCCTCCCCGGCGTCCTTCCGGCCATCAACCGCCGGGCGGTAGAATACACGGTCATGACCGCTCTGGCCCTGAACTGCTCGATTCCCGAATACGCCAAGTTCGACCGTAAGAACTACCATTACCCAGACCTGCCCAAGGGCTATCAGATCTCCCAGTACGACCTGCCTCTGTCACAGAACGGCTGGCTGGCCGTGGACAGCCCGGGCGGGCCCAAGCGCATCCGCATCCGCCGGGTGCACCTGGAGGAGGACACCGCCAAGCTTTTCCACGTGGCCAACCAGGGTGAGACCTACAGCCTCATTGACTTCAATCGGGCCGGCGTGCCCCTGATGGAGATCGTCACCGAGCACGACTTCGCCTCGGTGGACGAGGTGCGCCAGTACATCACCAAGCTGCGCGTCATCCTGCGTTACCTGGGCGTCTGCAGCGGAGACATGGAAACGGGGGCCATGCGCTTCGAGGCCAACATCTCCCTGAGGCCCAAAGGCAGCGACAAGTACGGCACCAAGGTGGAGGTCAAAAACCTCAATAGCTTTCGCGCCGTCCTTAAGTCGCTACAGTATGAGATAGACCGCCAAGCGAGGCTTCTCGAGGAAGGAGGCCAGGTAAAGCAGGAAACCATGGGCTGGGACGACGCGGGCAACGTCACCGTGGTTCAAAGGAGCAAGGAGGAGGCCGACGATTACCGTTATTTCCCTGAGCCCGACCTGCCGCCCCTGGTGCTGAGCCGGGAGTGGATAGAGTCTCTCCACGCCAGGCTGCCGGAGCTGCCCGACGCCAAGCGCCAGCGCCTGATGGCCCAGTACGGCATAACCCCCTACGATGCCGGCATCCTCACTGGCGAGAAGGCCCTGGCGAACTATTTCGAGGCCTGCGCTGCCAGGCATCCTAACGCCAAGGCCGTTGCTAACTGGATCACCAGGGACCTATTGCAACTGTTGAACTCCACGAATACCACCATCGAGGCCTGCCCGGTGACGCCGGACAGTCTCGCCCAGATGCTGAAGCTAATGGATGACGGCATCATATCCAGCAAGCTGGCCAAGACGGTGTTCGAGGAGATGTTCAGGGCCGGCAAGGGGCCCGAAGAGATCGTCGCTGCCCAGGGGCTCGTTCAGATCAGCGATGCGTCACAGATCGAGAGGGTCGTGGAGGAGGTCATGGCCACGAATCCCCGGGCGGTGGCCGATTTTCGGGCGGGCAAGGAGCCGGCCTTAACCTTCCTGGTGGGCCAGGTGATGAAGGCCACCAGGGGCCGCGCCAGCCCGTCCCTGGCCAACGAGATCCTGCGGCGCAAGCTACATTAGCACCCTGCTGTCCCGCGCGTGACCCTTGAAAGCTATCAGCTAACACCAGCGTGCTGCTGAATCGCCAGGCTTTAAATTTGGAGAAGAGCCACAGACATTACTCTCCCCTGCCTGCGGCACCGGCGGCTTTCTTGCCGCGGCTTATGAATGGTTGATGGAATAGATGGAAGGCGGCATCTTGTTTCAAGAAGATGCGGAACGCATTCGGAAATGGACCTATTACACTACAGGACTCGCCTCCCGGCCTCGACGCTTGGCCTTGATGAATCTCCTTCTCCACGTCATTGAGGGGAAAGTTCATCTGGGAGACTCTCTCTATGAGCCTGATACAGGGGAGCGGTTTGGCGTGGTGCTCACCAATCCGCCCTCTGGCACCGAGGGCCGGCCCACGGAACATGTCTGGATCTACGACGCCCGAAGCAACATCCCCAGCATCACCACGAAGGAACGCCCCCTCACGCCGGAACACTTCGCCAAGTCCGAAGCCTGCTACGGCGATGACCCGGTGGTCTTCGGCATTAACGCCATCGAGCATCGGGAGAAGACGGCCCAAAGATGCGAGTGGTTCAGGAAGTTCCATATCAGCGAGATCAAGGAGCGGAACTACAACCTGGACATCTTCTGGCTCAAGGATGAATCCCTGGAGGACGCAGAAGACTTGCCGGAGCCGGAAGATTTGGCGTCGGATGCCCTGACGCACCTTGAAGCCGCTGTGGACGAATTGCAAGAGGCACTGAGGTTTTTTGGCAAATGAAAACCACATGTGGGGAAACCACGATGAGAGACGAGGAACCCCTTGAAATCATCAAAGAGGGAGAAAGCCAGTCGGTGGAGTTCAAGGGGGATTTCTCCCCGGAGGTGGGGAAGACGATATGTGCCTTTGCCAATACCAACGGGGGGACCCTATTTCTGGGCGTGTCCGACGACGGCAGGATAAAGGGTGTGGCGGAGAGGACCGAGGAGCAAGTCGCCAGCATCGCGCATTCGTGTAAGCCATCCGTCTACCCAGAAATCAAGAAGACGATTCATAACGAGAAGTTGGTGCTCATTGCGGAAGTCCCCCACTCGAAAGGCGTTTTGCATTCGTTCAAAAACGTTGCCTACAGGCGCGTCGGAACCAGCGATATGCCGCTTTCGCCCGAAGAGGTCATTGCCTTCGCCCGGCAAGCAAGAATCATTCGATTTGATAATCAATTTTGCGAGGCGGGCCTTTCGGACATAGACGAGGAGATGGTCAGAAGATTCATAAGATCCACCATCGCCCATCGTAGGCTGGATATTGACCCCAACCTACCCGCGGCGGAAATCCTCGAAAAGCTGGGGTTGAAACAGGGGAACCATCTCACCTATGCCGCCGCCCTGCTCTTTGGCCGGGAACCGCAAAGATTTGTCCTTCAGTCGGAGGTCCGATGCGCGAGATTCAAAGGCAAGGAGCCTTTAAGTTTCCTGGATATGAAGGTTCTGAGGGGCAACGTGATCGAACAGATAGATAGTGCGGAAAAATTCGTGATGAACCACATCCGGCTTGAGGCAGAGGTCAGAGGATTCGTCAGGGAAGAGAGATGGGAATATCCACTCTCTGCCATGAGGGAAGCCATCACGAACGCCATCTGCCACAGGGACTATTTCTCCACCGCCAACGTGCATGTCAGCATCTTCGATGACCGAATCGAGGTTCGGAACCCGGGCGGGCTCCCCCCGGAACTTACCATTGATGACTTGAAGAGACCTCACAACTCCATTCCCCAAAATCCTCTCATCGCCAATGCCCTATTTTTCATTAAATATATCGAGCATTGGGGAGCGGGAACTCAGCGCATGATTCGGGACACTCTTGCTCATGGACTCCCCGAGCCAGAATTCCTCCAGACAGGCGGCGGCTTTGCAGTGGTGTTCCGAAAGGCAGAGGCGTTTCTTGAAGGCCTCAACGAGAGGCAGAAGAAAGCTTGGGAGTACCTACGTGGGAAGGAAACGATTGCCCGATCGGTATACGCTGAGTTGTGTGGGTGCTCGATAAGGACAGCGTCAAGAGATCTTGAAAATATGCTGGCGGTGGGGCTGATTAGAAAGGGGGGCATAGGGAAAAAGACGTTTTACCGAAGGCTGAAATGATGCGTGCCAAATGCGTGCCAAATGCGTGCCAAGATGACACGATTCGCTGGTGAGATCAGTGTTGTGAGAATGGAGCACTGTTGTAGCATTGCATCAACCTAATCCAGATATCCAGAACATACAGAAGGAGTATCCAAGGATGGCAAGTGTAGAGCAACAATTGTGTGAAGCGTTCGTATGCGCCAAGTGCCGGCACCATGGCGGGCATGTTGAGCGATTAGCGATGTCTGGCACAGGTCTGTCCAGGTTGTTCGAGATCCAGCCGTATCGGTAATTAGGTCTATTGACCACTACTCGATTCTCCGGTAGAATCGCGGTGCAGGGCGTAGAACTTTGTGGTATAATACCGGCCTGCGGCGACGCCCGGCCCGCAGGCAAGCGGTTGTAGCCGGGACACTTGTGGGAAACCAAAGGAGGTGGTCCCCGTCCAGCGGCAGATGTTACAATCGGAAACTTCTCACCCAGCTAAAAGCACTGAAATCTCGCTACATCTCAATGAGGAGGACGAATCAACGATGAGGAAGGTCAATCACAGCGTGATCAAGGTCCAGAAAACGCCCTACGAGATGGCCCTGGAACAGTACGATTATGCCGTGCAATTCCTGAGGATCAAGCGCGGCATTGTGGAGATGCTCCGCCACCCTAAGCGCGAACTCACCGTCAACTTCCCGGTCAAGATGGACGATGGCTCGGTGCAGATCTTCACCGGCCACCGGGTGCATCACTCCACCGCCCGGGGCCCCACCAAGGGTGGCATCCGCTACCACCCAGACGTCACGCTGGACGAGGTGCGTGCCCTGGCTATGTGGATGACCTGGAAATGCGCCGTGGTGGGCCTGCCCTTCGGCGGCGCTAAGGGCGGCGTGGTCTGCGACCCCAAGAAGATGTCCATCATCGAGCTGGAGAACTTGACCCGCCGTTACACCACTGAGATATCCATCATGGTGGGCCCCGAGAGCGACATCCCCGCCCCGGACGTGAACACCAATCCCCAGGTGATGGCCTGGATCATGGACACCTACAGCATGCACAAAGGCTATTCCGTGCCCGCCGTGGTCACCGGCAAGCCCATCGGCCTGGGTGGTTCCCAGGGACGCTTCGAGGCCACCGGCCGCGGCTGTATGCTCGTAGCGGTGGAAGCGGCCAAGGAACTGGGGATGAACCTGCAGGGCGCCACGGTGGCCGTCCAGGGGTTCGGCAATGTAGGTTCGGCGAGCGCCTACCTGATGCATGACCAGGGCTGCAAGATCATCGCGGTTAGCGACTCCCAGGGAGGCATCTACAGCGCCAAAGGATTTGACCCACGGAAGGTGCTCCGGTTCAAGAAGGAGACCGGCACGGTAGTTGGTTTCCCCGGCACCGAGGCCATCACCAATGAGGAAGTCCTGGAGCTACCCTGCGACTTCCTCATCCCCTCCGCGCTGGAAGAGCAGATCACCGCAAACAATGCCGACCGCATCAGGGCCAAAGTAATAGTGGAGGGAGCCAACGGCCCCACCACCCGGGATGCCGACAAGATCCTTTACAATAAAGACATCCTGGTCATCCCCGACATCCTGGCCAACGCCGGTGGGGTAACCGTATCCTACTTCGAGTGGGTACAGGACCTTCAAGCCTTCTTCTGGGAGGAGGTCGACATCAACGAGAGGCTGGCCAGGATCATGAAGAGGTCCTTCGTGGATGTCTGGCGTGTCTCCAAGGAGAAGAAGATCGACATGCGCACCGCCGCCCTGGTCATGGCCATTGACCGGGTGGCCAACGCCATCATGACCCGAGGCATCTACCCGTAGACCTTCCCACAGGCTCAGCCAATAGCTCAAGCCGGAAGAGCGACGACGATCTTTGGAAATAGCCTGATTTGGCAAAGGGGCATAGGTTATCCTGAACTGGAGGGCTGACCGATGCCCCATTTTTTCGTCGATACGAGGTCCTTTGTGGAATCGGAAAAGGCCCAGGCCCGCCGCTCCCGGCGCTCCGCGCCAGCGCGGCGGATGCTGGCCGGCCTCTTGTTGATCGTCCTGGCGGTTTTCCTCCTGCTCCCACCCTG
>JACQYG010000097.1 GCA_016208345.1 Chloroflexota bacterium | reverse complement strand
GCCGCCTCCTGAATGGCCCGGTCCGGGCGGCCGGTGATCTCGGTGAGGGCGGTGAGGAGTATATTCCCGAAGCTATGGCCGTTTAGCCCCCGTCCCCGGTCGAAGCGGTACTCGAAGAGCTGGCGCAGGGTGGCGGCCGCCGGCCCCGAGGAGAGGGCCAAAAGACAGCGGCGCACGTCGCCCGGCGGCAGGTGGCCGAACTCGTCCCGGAGAATGCCCGAGCTACCGCCGTCGTCGGCCATGGAGACGATGGCGGTCAGGTCACTTACGTGTTTCTTGAGACCGGTCAAGGCGGTGTAGGTGCCGGTGCCTCCGCCGATGACCACGACCCTTGGCTCCATGCCACCACCTTCACACCTTGCGTTAAACGTCGAACGTTAAACGTTAAACACGCCACCAGGCCCTGCTATCCCCTCACCCCACGCGGTCCCGGCGGAGAAGCGACCTGGCGGCCAGGACCAGCCAGCGGGGCTGGGCCAGGACCAGCCCCCAGAAGGCCCGGGCCATCTCGTCCCGGTTGTGGGTCTTCAGGAGGCCCATCGCCCTTCGGTCAAGTGAATTCAACAATACGTCATAGTCGGTGTCGCAGAAGCGGTCCAGAACACGCCTTATCAGGTGGTGGAGATCGAGCTCCTTCTTTAGCCCCTCGAGCTCTTTCCCATAGTCCCTTTGCCGCAGGATGGCGTTGGCCACCGCCTCGGCACCCCGCAGGCCCGCCACCACCCCGCCGACGGTGGTCATCTTCACCTGCCCCGCCGCATCCCCAACCAGGAAAACGCCGGAGCCACGTACCCTGGCCCACGGTTGCGAGCCGGATTCATAGCGGGGGACCTGGGCAGCCTGGTATCCACTGGCCTCGAGCTTGTGCTCGCCTAGGAAGCGATCCAGTCTCTGGCGAGCCTCCTCCTGGCCTTCGCCCACCAGGCCGGCCACTGCGCTGGTGCTCGATTCCGGGATCAGCCAGTAGAAGAAGCGGGTGTCCCTCCGGTCAAACCACACCTGCACCGTATCGGCCGCGGCCCCCGGCGGGAGGGCGACCTTGGCCTGCACGATGGCCACGGTGGGACGGCTGTCCCGGTTGGCCGCCCTGGCCACCGGGCTCAGCGCCCCGTCGGCGCCGACGAGTGCCCGAGCCTTGACCAGCTCGACCCGACCTTTCTTCAAATCAAGGAGGCTCAGGGCTAAGCCGTCCCCGTTCCCCTGGAAGCCCGTGAATCGCCGGCCCAGCTCGATCCGCGCGCCGGCTTGCTCGGCCTTGCTGGCCAGAAGGCGGATGAGCCTCCCTCGCTCGATGACTAGGTCCGGCTCCCCAAGGCTGACCCTGGCCCGGGCGTTGCGGGAGGTAAGCTCGATGTGTCGCACGCGGTTGAGGATCGCCTCGTTGGGGGTGAACCCCAGGGCCCGGTAGAGCTGGCCGGTGACGATGAGGGTCCGGGGCGCCGGGTTCAGCCCCTCACTGGCCTCATAGATGCGCACCGGGAGGCCTTCCCTGGCCAAAAGATACCCGGCGAAGAGCCCCGCCGAGGAGGCGCCGATGATGGCAACGTCGTTCTCGCTCACGGATACAGCTCCACGTAAACCGGGCTGGGGCCAATCTCGATGGTCACGCCATTGCCCCCTTGCCCGTCCAGGTCGCCAGCCTGGCCGTCGTAGATGATCCTTGTGGCGCTGGCATTCGGGGAACCATCGGGGTTGTACTTGTTCTTGTCCACCACCCGTAACCCTGGGAACGGGAAGAGCATCCTCTTTGTGGCTCCATCCGTGGTCCAGATCACGCCCTTCGTCTTGCCAGAGGGCAGGCGGAACTCGTAACCCTCCATGCCGCCCTGCTGAAAATCGCCCGGCCCCAGGGTGCGGTTGAAGCGTGCCCCAGCCAGTTCCTGGGTCATGGTCTTGTAGGTCCAGTAGGAGGCCTTTGGCTGAGTGAGGTCCCTATTCCAGAAAAGACCGTGAGCCTCGGTGCCAGGGCCATCGTCAAACACCGCGAACCAGCACATGTTTTGCAGGCTGGCGGCCAGGCCGTTGACGTAGATCTTGACCAGTCGGTTGGCCTGCAGTTCCTCGGAGCTATTAGCTGCCGCGTCACTCCAGTAGCCCATTTCGGGGGAAAACATGGGTGGAGCGCTAACGCCTTTGCCCTGGAAGACGCCCCGTATCGCGGTCGCCTTATCCCCGATGTTGTTCCAGGCGGGGTTTATGGGGTAATAATGGAAAGGCATCAGGTCTATGTATTGTCCACCGCCAGCGGCCAAAACATCGTCCAGAAAGGTTTTCACGAAGGGCCCGCCCGATTCCTCGAACCAGTCGTAGGCCAGCCCGCCGATCATGACCTTTGCTTGAGGGTCTGTAGCTTTAATCGCCAGCTGTATCTGGTGGAGCAGGTCGGCATAGCCAGAGCCGTTGTGCCCCCACCAGCCCTTGCCGCCGGCGGCGTATGCCTCTGATCCGTTGTCCGGCTCGGCGTAGAACGTCCAGTAGCGCACCACGGGAGAACCGGGGGCATCCTGGATTCCATCGCCGTCGTATCTCTCCACCAGAGCGGCAAGGAAGGCTTTAAGATCATCAATCTTGCCAT
>JACQYG010000033.1 GCA_016208345.1 Chloroflexota bacterium | reverse complement strand
TCTCCATCAGGGCCGGGTTGGCGTCCAGAATCTCTCCAGTTGGTGTAGTCCGATAGAGACCCACGGGAACGCGCTCATATAGGTTGCGATAGAGGGTTTCAGCTTGTTTCATCACCTGACGCTTCTGGAGTTGTTCCTGGATCGACCGCACTACAGCCGGCAGGAAGGCGAAGTGTTGGGGCGACTTGGTGACGTAGACGTCCAGGCGGGCCTTCATTGCCTCCGCAGCGATCTCCTCGCTGTCGGTACCGGTTAACATGATCACCGGGTAGTCGGGCGAGCGGGCTTTGACGGCGCGTAAAACTGCCAGGCCATCCGTCCAGCCCAGTTGGTAGTCGGTGATCACCAGGTCAAAATTGCCCGCCTCCAGGGCCTGAGCAAAGCCTTTCGCCTCAGTTATCTGCTTCACCGGAAGGTCGGGAAACTCCCGGCGCAGTTCACGTATTAACAAGGCATGGTCGTCGCGGTTGTCGTCAAAGAGAAGAATACGCAGGGAGTTATTCATAACCTCTCACCTCTGTGGTCTGTAAGGCGTAAACCACAAGAACGTATAGCGTTCTTTAATTAGGTTGCACACTGCCTCAGCCAATAGGCGTATTCGTTGGGCGATAGATCATTCAATTGGCATCTTTTTGGGCTGCCATGCCCCAACAATTCCTGAAGGTGTCCACTGAAGAGGGGAAGATAGTGGCCGCACCAGGGATACTTCCTGACTGGGGTTTCCCGGTTCCCAGGAAGCGAAAGTGGGGTAACTCCGGGGGCTAATCATGCGCACGGCACTGGATTCATAGTGCTTCGGCCTCGCCATCGAGACCTCACTTCCCGGCTGTTGCCAGTGTGTCGAAGACCGCTTAGGATGAGGCGACCCGCTTGGCCTTGGGACAGGATCACTGAAACAATAGTATATCACACCATCTCTTACGAAACTCTTACGAAAATGCCCAAAATGGCCCAACATTTTTGAATTTAGGGACAGTTTTGCGATTGATTTTCGATTGCCGATTCCTGAACCTGTCAGGAACAGGTTTTAGATTCCTGAACCTGTCAGGAACAGGTTTTCGATTGTCTCCTTCAGAAACGCTAATCGCAAATCGAAAATGTTGGTGAAAGATGGCAAATTCAAAATCGAAAATCGATGAGAGGGTAGAAGCCCAACCGTGTTGAGCGTTCAGAGGTCAACAGGGCTCATGACGGCCAATACGATTGGCCTTCCACCCATTTCCAGACTCCCGGAGTTTCCAAAACTCCGGGAGTCTGCTCTACGCATTGGGCTGTAGAATATGCCAAATTCATTTTCAGAGGAGAAAGCTTAAATTTTTGCAATAAGAAAAAAGTACTACCCAAATGCATTGACAAGCCCGCGCCAGCGTGATAGAATTCGGGGGAGAAATGGAGAGAAATGTGGAAAAATGGGGACTTATCCACATTTCGAGGTCGGTTATCCACAGGGGCGAACAGCGAGGTTGCGATGGCCCTGATGTTCATGGGGGAATACGAGCATAGCCTGGACGAACGCGGCCGCCTGGCCATCCCCGCCAAGTACCGGGGCAAGCTGGGGGATACGCTGGTGGTCACCCTGAGCCGCGAGAGGTGCCTGACCGCCTTCCCCATGGAGACCTGGGAGCGCCTGGCGGAGGAGATGTCCAAGCTCCCTACGCTCACCACCGCCGACGATTACCCCGACTTCGTCTCTTTCATGTTCGCCCGGGCCGCCGACCTGGAGATAGACAAGCAGGGGCGCATCCTCATCCCCTCCAGCCTGCGCGAATACGCCGCTATCAAGGACAACGTGTTCATCGTGGGCCAGAACACCTGCTTTGAGATATGGGACCGTGACCTGTGGATGGCCAAACGGGCCAAGCTGGACCAGGAAGGACCGGCCATTGCCAAGCGCCGGGGCGAGATGGGCCTGCGCATCTAGGAGAAGGAAAGATGAAGTGGCGGTAGGTTGGCAGATAGGGGGCAGCCGAAAGCTACAAGGGTGAAGTGTCTCACCTGGATGAGTGTTGAGTGAGAAGCGGTGAGTACCGGCACGTTCCGGTCTTGTACGAGGAGGTGTTGGAGGGCCTGGCCGTAAAGCCCGGGGGCGTCTACATTGATGGCACGGTGGGCGGGGGCGGGCACGCCCGGGGGATCCTGGAGCGCTCGGCGCCCGAGAGCCGCCTCTTGGGCATCGACGCAGACCCGGCAGCGATAGAGGCATCCGGCGAGAACCTCAAGGACTTTCACAACCGCATAACACTTCTTAACGATAACTTCCGCCGACTGGAAGTTATCGCCTCCGAGGCAGGCTTTGCCTCGGTGGATGGCGTTTTATTGGACCTGGGGGTGTCTTCCTGGCAGCTTGCCGAAGCGAAGCGGGGTTTCTCCTTTTTGGAGGACGGCCCCCTGGATATGCGTTTTGATCCAGGAGGGGGGGTGAGAGCCAGTGACCTAGTGAACGAGCGGTCCGAGCAAGAACTGGCGGACATCTTCTTCACCTATGGTGAGGAAAGACGTTCGCGCAAATTGGCCAAGACCATCGTAGCCGCCCGGCCTATCTACACAACCAGACAACTCGCCCAGGTGGTGGAGCGAGCGGTGGGCAAGGGGGGACGCATACATCCCGCCACACGGATATTTCAGGCGCTGCGCATTGCGGTAAACCAGGAACTGGAGGCCCTGAAGGCGGTCCTACCCCAAGCAGCGAAGCTCTTACGACCTGGCGGGCGGCTCGCTATCATCTCCTTTCATTCATTGGAAGACCGCATCGTCAAGCGCTACATGCAGCGCGAGTCCAAAGACTGCCTGTGCCCGCCCAACACCCCGACGTGCATCTGCGGGCATCGGGCCATTTTGAAAATCATTACCAGGAAGGTGATTACGCCCTCGGCCGACGAGATCGACCGGAACCCGCGCAGCCGGAGTGCCAGACTGCGCATCGCAGAGAAGCTATAGCCCTTTCGAGGCGGCGCTGATGAGGCCGCTGGTTTTGCGATATCCTCTATTCGAATGACTGCCAACGGTGCAGGGGAGGACACTCTTGGCAACGCAGGCTTTTTTCTCCGCCTACGCAGTGGTGGCCCGGGAGAGGCGTACCCGCCGCATCGAGTTCAAGAGGGCCCGGCAGGTGCTGTCCATCGTGGCCATCGTCGGCCTGGTGAGCCTGCTTTACTTGACCCAAACCAGCCAGATCGCAGCCACCGGCTACCACATCCGCGAGCTGGAGAGGCAGAAAGAGAAGCTGGTCCGAGAAAACCAGGAGCTGCGCTACCGGCTCGGTAAGCTGGACTCCCTGAAGCGGATTGAGGAGCGAGCTGTCCAGTTGGGTTTCAAACCGGTGGCGAAGGGTGACTACCTGCCAGTGGCGGTAAATTGGCACCAGGGGGGCGCAGGCCCCCCTGACTCCCGGCTCCAGCTTTCGGCCGGCGTGCCGGTCCCCCGGCCTTCGCCCGCGGCGAGCGGTGGCCCCCTGGCTCGCCTGGAGCCGGCGGAGCCCTCCGGCGTCGCTAGGCTCTGGGACAGGTTTCTAAGGGCCCTGGCCACCTTTGGCAAAAAGCAAGATCTCCCGATCACCATGGGCCACTGATCCAACGATCCAGGGTAGAGTGGTTTTCCCCTCTACCCCTTGTTTTTCTCTCCGGGATGTTGGTAAACCGGTTGGCATTTACGGTCTAGAGGCTACGGTTATCTACTTACTTTACCAACTTCTTTTTCTCTCCGAGGGGAGGGCTAAAGCCCATGATGGTGCGTGAACTAATGCCAGATGGGACGCTGGTTTCTTTGCCGGGAACGTTAAGCTCTGGAGCGAAGGCCAGCATTGCCTTGAAGGTGGTGGTGGGGGGCCCCTTCAACGCCGGCAAGAGCCAGTTCATCCGCACGGTCAGCGATAAGGCCCCTTTGTTCACCGAGGCCAGGGTTACCGACGGCTTCCGGGCGATTAAGAAACGCACCACAGTGGCCATGGACTTCGGGGTCGTCAGGCTCAGCGACCGGGTATCGCTTTACCTCTTCGGCACCCCGGGCCAGAGCCGGTTCGATTTCATGTGGGAGATCCTGGGCAAGGAGATGGACGGGTACGTCCTATTGGCTGATAGCTCCCGCCCGGAGGACCTGGCCCAGATGCGCGAGATCCTCAGAACTTTCGATTCCCGGTACCGGGTGCCGTTTGTAGTGGTGGCGAACAAGCAGGATAGCCCCCGAGCCATGAGGCCGGAGGAGATCCGGCGGCAATTGGGGTTGGGCCCCGAGGCGGCGGTGCTGCCCTGCGTGGCCACGGACCGCGAAAGCGTGAAGAGGGTGCTGGCGACCCTCTCACGTTCCATCCTTTCCTCCGCGGCGTAGAGACGTAATTTATGTGCGCCGAGAAAGTCGCTCCTGCGCCCGAGGGCAGATTTCTTTTTAGGACTTTCGCTTGAGTCAGCCGCATGGTAAGATGTGGCTATGATTACCAAACTTCAATAGTTCCTGGATTCCTGCTTCCGCAGGAATGACAGCCAGTGTTTCCGCCATTTGTCATTCCCGCGAAACCTGTTCCTGACAGGTTCAGGAAGCGGGAATCTAGAGGGAATATAGTTGAAGAAGTTTTACGTTTATATTCTCTGTAGCAAAAGAAATGGCACTTTGTATACAGGTGTGACATCGGACCTTGTTAAGCGAGTTTATGAACATAAAAGTAATCTGGTTGATGGTTTTACTCAGAGATATAGCGTTCACTGTCTGGTTTGGTATGAAGCACACGAATCGGCGGAATCTGCCATTATTAGAGAAAAACAGATAAAGAAATGGAAGAGGGCGTGGAAACTGGAACTGATTGAACAACAAAACCCACAATGGAATGATTTGTATGAGAGCATTTGTGGGTAATAGATGGATTCCTGTCCAGGAACAGCGTCTGGATTCCTGCTTCCGCAGGAATGACAATGGAATGATTTGTATGAGAGGGTAATAGATGGATTCCTGCCCAGGAACAGCGTCTGGATTCCTGCTTCCGCAGGAATGACAGCCGGTGTTTCCGCCATTTGTCATTCCCGCGAAACCTGTTCCTGACAGGTTCAGGAAGCGGGAATCTAGAGGGAATATATGAGCGAAAGTCCTACTTTTACTCGTAAAGAAACCCTGATTATTGGCCGGTAAGCACGAGGTGCCACGACGGCCATGGCTGTTCGATTTCCAGCAGTTCCCATTCTCGGATACAGGGGGTGACGGGCGACCGCTGTGCTACCTGAGACCCATCGCTATCGTTTACTCTTCTTCGTCACTGTGCTCCTGGGGTTCGCGTTAATCGTGGTGTGGCGGCTCACCTATTGGCAGGTGACCCAAGCCCAGGAGATGTCGGCCAAGGCGGTGCAAGAACACAGCCTGGAACAGCCCATACCACCGCGGCGCGGCGAGATCATGGACGCCCGGGGGCACCTGTTGGCCACCAACCTGCCAGCCGAGGCGGTCTTCATGTCACCCAACCAGATCTCGAAGAAGAACCGTGCCAAAGTGGTAGAGGTGCTGGCCTCTACCCTGGGCTTGCCAGCGGCAGAGGTAGATGCTAAAATCGGGGATGGCCAATCGTTCTACGTTTCGGTCAAGCGAAGGGTCCCCCTGGAGGTGACCCAGAGGCTGCGGGAGACCATAGAAAAAGAAAAGCTCCTGGGGGTCTACTTCGAGCCCGAGACCATCAGGATCTACCCTCAAGAAGCCCTGGCGGCCCAATTGATCGGCTTTGCCAATTACGAAAACCAGGGCATGTACGGCGTGGAGGGGTATTACAACGAGCTCTTACGAGGAAAGCCTGGGCTCCTGGTGGCGGAGAAGGACACCTTTGGCGGCGAGCTCTCCATCGGCTACCGCCAGCTTACCCCGCCGGAAGATGGCGCCAGCGTCGTGCTCACCATCGACCGGCCGGTGCAGAATTTCATCGAACGCACTTTAAAAAAGGCCCTGGAAGATAACAAGGCTCCCACCGGCACGATCATCGTGCTGGACCCCAGGACCAGCGCCATCATCGCCATGGCCAGTTGGCCCACCTACGACCCCAACAAGTTCACTACCACCAAGCCGGAAATGATGGTGAACCCGGCGGTCTCCAGCCAGTACGAGCCGGGTTCGGTGTTTAAGCTAGTCACCATGTCGGCGGGGCTGGATGCCAGGGCGGTCACGCCGGAGACCACCTTGAATTGTAAGGGCTACGTGGAGGTGAACGGTGTGCTCATTTGGACCTGGAACAAGGCCGCCCACGGTGTGGAGAACATGACCCAGGTCCTACAGCGGTCCTGCAACGTGGGGGCGGTCTTCGTGAGCCAGGCCCTGGGACGGGAGAGGTTCTACAAGTACGTCCGGGCCTTTGGGTTCGGAGATAACTCCGGGGTGGATCTTCAGGGTGAGGTCCCTGGTTTCGTGCGGCCTTACGACAACGACCGGGACTGGCGCATGATCTACATGGCCAACAATACCTTCGGCCAGGGCATCGCGGTCACGCCCTTGCAGATGCTGAATGCCGCTGCGGCCATCGCCAACAACGGCAAGCTCATGCGGCCGCACATCGTGGAGCGGGTGATCAAAGGCGACCAAAATGTCTACGTCCAGCCCACGGTGGTGCGCCAGGTGATCTCACCGTCAACCTCCGCCACCATGCGCGACATGATGGTGAACGTGGTCGAAAAGGAGGCCAAGGGCGCCCAGGTGCCGGGCTATCGCATCGCGGGCAAGACTGGTACGGCTCAGATCCCAAAGTTCGGGGGGTACGAGCCGGACCAGACCATCGTTTCCTTCATTGGGTTTGCCCCGGCCGATGACCCGAAATTCATCGTGCTGGTCAAGATCGACCGGCCGGCCAAGTCGCCCTGGGCCCAGACCGTGGCCGTGCCGGTGTTCAACACCGTGGCCCGGTGGCTACTGGAATATTACAAGATCCCGCCCACCCAGCCGGTCCCAACGCCAACGCCGGAGGGATAAGAGGAAAGGGGCTGGTGGGCATCTGTTGTTCAGGAGTTCAACTCCTGAACAATGGGGTGAGCTGCGAGCAGCTAGCGGCTGGCAGTAGAGTGGGTGTTGTTTTCTTACAAGTAAAGAAAGCTACCGATGTTTACGTTGGCTGAAGCGCTGGCCGGATTGGGGGCAGCCCCGGAAGACCTGCCGGCCGGCCTTTCGACGGTCAAGTTCACGGGCGCCAGCAACGATTCCCGGGCGATCCAGCCGGGCCAGATCTTCGTGGCCCTACGGGGAGAGACTCAGGACGGCCACGATTTCATCGGCGACGCCCTCGGGCGCGGGGCGACCGGGATCCTGGCCGAGAGAACCGTAGACCTGCCGGAGGGCGCCTGGGTCCTGGACCTGCGGGGAAAAGCCCCGGCGATACCGTCTCGGCCCTTCCAGGCCCCGGCCTACTTCCTGGTGACCGATGCGCTCAAGTCCCTGCAGAGCCTGGCGGGGTACTGGCGTTCAAAACTGCCGGTGGACGTGGTGGGGATCACTGGCAGCGTGGGCAAGACCAGCACCAAGGAAATGATCGCCTCAGTGCTCTCCCAACGCTTTAAGGTCCTCAAGAGCGAGAAAAACCTCAACAATGAGATCGGGCTGCCGCTGACCTTGTTACGGCTTGAGCCGAGCCATCAGAAGGCCGTTCTGGAGATAGCCATGTACGGCCTGGGAGAGATCGCCCTGCTCTGCACCCTGGCCAGGCCCCGGGTCGGCGTGATCACCAACGTGGGCCCCTCGCACCTGGAACGCCTGGGAGCTATTGAACGCATCGCCCAGGCCAAGGCCGAGCTGGTGGAGGCCCTGCCACCGGAGGGCTACGCGATACTTAACGGCGATGACCCGGTGGTTCGCCAGATGGCGACCAAAACCAGGGCCACGGTTTTTATCTATGGACAGGAGTCCAACTTTGACCTGTGGGCCAGCCAGGTGGAGAGTCGGGGCCTGGAGGGCATCCGCCTGTGTTTACACTACGGCCGGGAATCATTATATCTAAAGATCCCGCTCCTGGGGGCCCATAGCGCCCATACCGCCCTGGCAGCTACCGCGGTGGGCCTGGTGATGGGGCTCACCTGGGAGGAGATCGCCGGAGGCCTGAGCAGGGTGCCGGAGCAACTGCGGCTCATCGTAGTGCCGGGGATAAATGGCTCTACCCTCATCGACGACACCTATAACTCCAGCCCGGCCTCGGCCCTGGCCGCACTGAATCTCCTGGCCGAGCTCCCGGGCCGTCGCGTCGCGGTCCTGGGCGATATGCTGGAGTTAGGGACTTATGAGGACGAGGGACATCGGCTGGTGGGGCGACGGGCCCTGGAGGTGGCGGCCAGGCTGGTGGTCGTGGGCGAGCGGGGCCGGATCATCGGCCAGGAAGCTCTGGCCTGCGGCCGGGACCCCGAGGACGTATATTTCGCCTCCTCCAATCAAGAGGCGATCCAACACCTGGGATCCATGTTGGCCCCGGGAGACGTGGTACTGCTCAAGGGTTCCCGGGGGATGAGAATGGAAGAGATCGTGAACGCGTTGCGAACCGACGGCGCGTGAGGCGAACGAGATGCTCTTTTTCTTGACGCCCATGGCCTACTCGTTGGTCACCGGCACCATTGCCTTCCTCGTTGGAGTGTTGATGGGTCGGCCCGCCATTGCCTTCCTGAAGGCCCAAAGGATCGGCAAGCAGATCCGCATCGAGGGGCCAGCCACGCACATGGTGAAGACCGGCACTCCTACCATGGGCGGCCTGATCATCGTTTTCACGGTGCTGATCGTCACCGCCATCTTCAACCTGCCCGGCCGCCTTTCGATCCTTCTCCCGGCAGGCACTATGGTGAGCTGCGGCGTGTTGGGGGCGGTGGACGATTGGTGGAACCTGGTGGGCAATCGGCGGAGGGGGCTGCGGGCCCGTTTCAAGCTCGGTTGGCAGTTGGCCATCGCCACTATCGCGGCCCTGGTACTGTACTACCTGCTGCGCTACCCTAGCTACCTGCCCTTCTACGGGAGATTCGATATCGGCCTCTGGTACGTGCCGGTGGCCATCTTTGCCATCGTGGGCGCCTCCAATGCGGTGAACCTGACCGATGGCCTGGATGGCCTGGCTGGCTACACCGCGGGCACCGCCTTCGCCGCCTATGGGGTCATCGCCTACCTGCAACATCAGCCCTACGTGGTCACTTTCTGTTTCACCATAGTGGGGGCCATCCTGGCGTTCCTCTGGTACAATGCCTATCCCGCCCAGGTGTTCATGGGCGATACCGGGTCCCTGGCCCTGGGGGCCTCCCTGGCAGTGGTGGCTTTCATGACCGGTCAGTGGCTTTTGCTCCCGGTGGTGGGCATCGTCTTCGTGGCCGAGGCATTGTCGGATATCGTTCAGGTGACCTATTACAAGGTCACCGGGGGCAAGCGCATACTCAAGATGGCGCCCTTGCACCATCACTTTGAGCTCCTGGGCTGGTCGGAGGTGCAGGTGGCTCAGCGCTTCTGGCTGGTAGGGATATTGGCGGCCATGTTAGGCATCGCCCTGGCCCTTTCGTAGCAGCAGTGAGCAGGTAGCAGAGGCTTAACGCAGGGGACAGCGTCCAGCGGCAGCAGAATGCTGCCCTATAGGGGGGCCGTTTTTACCGCGGAGACCGCTGAGAGCGCAGAGAAATCATAGAAGTCTCTGCGAACTCTGCGTTCTCTGCGGTGAAAGCCCTACGGGCTTGCGAGATCCCAAAACTGCCTTGACAAGGGGTGGGGACTCGGGTATTCTGTACGCATTGTGCGTTCGATTGTACGCATCGTGCGTACGATCCCAGCATCTGTTGTTCAGGAGTTGAACTCCTGAACAACGGGGGAATGAAGAAATGGCCATGATCCTGGATCGGCTATTCTCATCCAAGACCCGCGTCAAAATCCTAACCGCGCTCATGGCGGAGCCCGAGAGGGAATACTACATGCGGGAGCTGGCCCGTTCCCCCGATGAAGTGATCGGCAGCGTCCAGCGGGAGCTGGGAAACCTGGAGGAGCTGAACCTGGTGGTCAGCCAGAGGCGGGCCAACGCCAGGTTCTTTCGGGTCAATCGCCGCCACTACCTGTACCCGGAGCTCAAGAGCATGATCGCCAAGACGGCCAAGGTGGGCGGTTCCTTGCTAGTAAAGAAGGGCGATAATGGCCCATAAGTGGAGCGGAGCGCTTGGAGAGGAAAAACCACTGGTCCTGGCGGGTAAACGGGTCACCGTCATGGGCCTGGGGGTCCACGGCGGCGGCTTGGGCGTGGCCCGGTACCTGGTCTCCCAGGGCGCCCTGGTGACGGTCACGGACCTTAAGACCGAGGACCAGCTCCGCTCCTCCGTGGAAGCCCTGCGGGGGCTCCCGGTGCAACTGGTACTGGGCCAGCATCGGATGGAGGATTTCCGTAGCGCGGACATGGTGGTCCGCAACCCAGCGGTGCCCGCCGACTCCTTGTACCTGGCCGCTGCCCAGGAGCACGGAGTGCCGGTGGAGATGGAGATGGGCCTGTTCTTCCGGCTTTGCCCGGCGCCCATCGTCGGCATCACCGGCACCAAGGGAAAGACCACCACTACCTTACTGGTTGGAGCTATGCTCCGGGCGGTGGAGCCGCAGACGGTGGTGGCCGGCAATCTGAGGATCTCGGCGCTGGAGCTCCTGCCTCGCATCACGCGGCAAACCCCCGTGGTCCTGGAGCTCTCCAGTTGGCAGTTGGAGGGGATCGCCTCGAACCGGCGGAGCCCGCACATCGCGGCAGTGACCAACGTCTTTCTCGACCACTTGAACCGCTATCGGGGGTTCGTCGAGTACGTGGCGGCCAAGGCGGCCATCTTCCAGTTCCAGAAGGCTGGGGACTTCCTGGTGTTGAACTACGACGATCCGGTGACCAGGGGATTCGCCGCCAGCGCTCATGGTAAGGTGGTTTGGTTCAGCCAGGATGAGCCAGTGAACGGCGCGTACTGGCGTGACGGTGGTTGCTACTGGCGTCCGGGCCGCCAGGTAAAACTGGTCTGTTCGGAGGGCGACGTGCACCTGCCGGGCAGGCACAATCTGGAGAACGTGGCAGCAGCGGTGGCGGTGGCCGGCACGTGGGGAGTGCCGGTGGCGACCATGGCCCAGGCCATCCGGGGCTTCCGGGGGCTGGAACACCGGCTGGAGTACCTGGGGCAATCGGAGGGGGTTTCCTACTACAATGACACCACGGCCACGGCCCCGGCCTCCACCATCGCTGCCCTGTGCTGTTTCGACCGCCCGGTGGTGCTCATTGCCGGGGGAGCGGACAAGGCGCTGGATTTCAGGGCCTTGGGCCGGGCTATAGCCGACAGGGCCAGGTGGCTGGTATTGCTGGAGGGCTCGGCCACCGACAAGCTGGAGGCAGCGGTGCGGGAGGCCCTGGATAGCGGTGGCACGGTGCAATTGGCGGGCCGTTTTGACACGTTGAAGGCGGCGGTGGACAAGGCCCACGAACTGGCCAGGCCGGGCGGGGTGGTGCTCCTATCCCCCGGCTGTGCCAGCTTCGGCATGTTTGCCAATGAGTTCGACCGGGGGGAGCAGTTCAAGGCCATAGTAATGGCGATGATGGGTGCCAAGGTTGTTCAGGAGTTGAACTCCTGAACAACGGGAGGTCGCCTGATGCCCGAGCCGGTTAGGCAAACCAGGAACCCAGACTACTGGCTGCTTCTGACCGTGGCGGCCCTGACCATCAGCGGGCTGGTGATGGTCTTCAGCGCCAGTTTTGCCGTGAGTTACTATTACTACCAGACTCCTTACCGGTTTTTCGTGCTGCAATCGGCCTACGCTGCTCTAGGTCTGGTGGCGATGTTGGTGGCAGCCCGGGTGGACTATCATCACTTAAAAAAGGTCTCGCTGGTTTTCATGCTTGCCGCCCTGGGCCTCCTGGTCCTGGTGTTGGCCAAGGGCGTGGAGATCAACGGCGCCAGGCGGTGGCTGTACTTTGGGCCACAGTCAGTGCAGCCGGCGGAGATAATGAAGCTGGCCCTGGTGGTGTACCTGGCCGACTGGCTGGGACGCAAGGGCGAAGAGGTGAAGCACGTGATCTACGGTTTCGTGCCCTTCGCCCTCCTGGTGGGGCTCATTGCCGGCCTGCTCGTCCGCCAGCCCGACTTCGGGACCACCATCATGGTGGTGCTGGTGGCCTTCGGCATCTTTTTCGTCTCCGGCGCACATCTGATTCAACTGGGCCTGGGGACCTTGTTCGGCGGGGGAGTGTTGGCCTTCCTGGCGGTGAGCGCACCCTATCGGGCGGCCCGCTTCCTGGGGTTCTGGAACCCCTGGGAATCGGAGATATACCGGGAGACTGGCTACCAGATCCGCCAGGCCCTTTTGGCCCTGGGCTCGGGAGGGATCACCGGCCTGGGGTTCGGTTTTGGCCGCCAGAAGTACTTCTGGCTGCCCATGGCCCACACCGATGCCATCTTCGCCGTCATCGGGGAAGAGCTTGGTCTCATCGGCTGCCTGGCGGTGATCGCCCTTTTCGCCATCCTGGCCTTCCGGGGCTACCGCATTGCGGCCCAGGCGCCGGACCCCTTCGGCTTTCTCCTGGCCGCGGGCATCACCTCCTGGTTCGTGGTCCAGGCCCTGATCAACCTGGGCGGCATCACCGCCACGATCCCATTCACCGGCATACCACTGCCCTTCATCAGTTACGGCGGCTCCTCCCTGGTCATATCCCTGATCGGGGCGGGGATTTTGCTGTCGGTGTCGCGGCAGACCCACCGGCTCGGAAGGATGAAGAGTGCGCCTGTTGATCTCGGGTGGTGGCACGGCGGGGCACGTCTACCCCGCCTTGGCCGTCGCCAAAGCGCTGCAAAGCGATGAACGCTTCGCCAGGCTCGGCGATAACTCTCGGGGGATCCTCTACGTTGGGGGGTCTGGTAGCCTGGAGCAGGACATCGTTTCACGCGGTGGATTGAAGTTCCAGGGGATTTCAGTAAGAGGGGGGCTGCGGGGGCTATCTCCAGTCAGGGCGCTGGCAAATGGCATGGCGCTGGTACGGGCCTTCGGGCAATGCCGGCGCCTGATTAGGGCCTTCAGGCCCAATGCGATATTGGCCACCGGCGGCTACGTGTGTGCGCCGGTCGTGGCCGCAGGGTGGCTGGCGGGAGTGCCGAGCCTGGTCTACCTGCCGGATTTGAGCCCGGGGTGGACCATACGGTCTCTCGTGCCATTGGCCCGGCGCGCCGCGGTCTCCTTTGCTGAAGCCAGGCGCTACTTTCCCTCCGGCAGGGTGGTGGTCACCGGGTATCCGGTGCGGCCGGAACTGTTCCAGAGCGATAAGCGGGGAGCCCGGGAGTTCTGGAACCTGACGCCGGATCTGCCAGCACTCCTGGTCGTGGGCGGCAGCCGGGGAGCCCATAGCATAAACGTGGCGGTCGGCGAGGCCCTGCCGGAACTGGTTGAATTGGGCCAGATCATCCACGTGAGCGGGCCCCGAGACGAGGCCTGGCTACAAGAGAGGCGGAAGGCCTTGCCTCCAGGCCAACGGGAGCGCTACCGGCTTTACGCTTACCTGTACGAAGAGATGCCCCAGGCCCTGGTGGCCTGTGACCTGGCGGTCTCCCGCGCCGGGGCCTCGGTGCTGGGGGAGTACCCGGCGGCCGGCCTGCCCAGCGTGCTGGTGCCCTACATCGGTGGACATCGGGATCAAGAGCGAAATGCCGAGTACCTGGCCCGGGCAGGAGCCGCGGTGGTCCTGCCCGATACGGGGCTCTCAGGCCCCCGGCTACACGCCACGGTGGCCCGGCTCCTGCGTGACCCGGTGGCGCTGGCAGAGATGGCCCGGCGGGCCCGGCTCCTGGCCCAGCCCAGGGCGGCCCAGAACATCGTGGACGAGCTGTGGAAGATATCGACCTGAACCGTAAGCGGCACATCCATTTCACTGGCATCGGCGGTGCCGGGATGAGCCCCCTGGCCGTGATCGCACTGGAGATGGGGCACCGGGTCACCGGCTCTGACCTGCAGCTCTCGCCAGCCACCGATCGGTTGGCTGCCCGGGGCGCGGTGGTCTTCCAGGGGCACCGCACCCTGAACGTGGCGGGAGCAGAGCTGGTGGTGGTGACTTCGGCGGCCAAAGGCGACAACCCCGAGGTGGTCGCGGCCCGGGCGCAGGGGGTACCGGTGCTGAAGGCGGCCCAGTTCCTGGGCAGGCTCATGGCCGGCAAGCGGGGCATCGCCGTGGCCGGGACCCACGGCAAGACCACCACCACCGGGCTCATCGCCTTCATGTTGGCCAGGGCCGGGCTGGACCCCAGCTTCGTGGTGGGGGGAGAGATGCGGGACCTGGGCGTCGGCGGCCACCTGGGGCACGGTGACTACTTCGTGGCCGAGGCCGATGAGTACGACGCGCGCTTCCTGGAGCTGCGGCCCTGGATGGCGGTGGTCACCAGCATCGAGCCGGATCACCTGGATTATTATGGGACTTTCGAGAGGTTGGTGCAGGCCTTTGCGAGCTTTGTGGCACTGGTGCCGGCTGGTGGTGCCATCGTGGCGTGCCTGGACGATCCCCAGGTGGCCAGGCTCTGGGCTGGCCGTCAGGGTGACGAGGTCAACTGGATAACCTATGGGTTCCACCCGGCCGCCGATTGGCGGGCGGAGAAACTGGCGATGAACGGGCTGGGAGGCATCGACTTCATAGCCCGGCGCCGGGATCGGGTCCAGGGCCGGTTCTCCATCGCCATCCCCGGGCGCCACAATGCCTTGAACGCCCTGGCCGCCGTGGCCGTGGCCCGGGAGTTGGGCCTGGACGTGAAGGCCATCAAAGGCTCTTTGCGAGATTATCATGGGATAGGGAGGCGTTTTGAGCTGGTGGGCCAAGCCGGAGGGGTGACGATCATGGACGACTACGCCCACCATCCCAGCGAGATCAGGGCCACGCTGGCGGCGGCGCGGGAGCGCTTTGGCCCGGCGCGGCTGTGGGCGGTGTTCCAACCCCACACCTTTACCAGGACGATCTACCTTTTCCATGAATTCACCCAGGCCTTTGCCCAGGCAGACCGGGTGGTAGTAACGGATATCTATGCTGCCCGGGAAAATGAAAACCCAGGCATCAGCTCGCAGGACCTGGTCCGGGCCATGCATCATCCGGCGACGAGCTACATTGGGCCTCTTTCCGACTGTGCTGAGGCGCTGGCGAGGGAGGTACGTGGTGGGGATGTGGTGTTCACCCTGGGCGCCGGCGACGTCTGGCAGGTGGGGAGGATGCTGTGCCAGAGTTTGCACCAGGGGGGCGCAGGCCCCCCTGGCCCTGGGGTTGCACCAGGGGGCGCAGGCCCCCGGGGTTGAGAGGCGAGGAAGCCCGATGATACAAAGGTCCAGGCTTCCAGTAGAGGTGGAGGCTGGGGTTGCCGTGTGGTTCGACGAGCCCATGGCCCTCCACACCTCTTTAGGCGTCGGCGGCCCGGCAGAGCGCTACGCTGTGGCGGAGAACCTGGGGCAATTACGGGAGCTCTTAGACTATGCCCGCGAAAACGGGATGTCTTGCCTGGTCATCGGCAGCGGCACGAACCTCCTGGTGGCCGACGGCGGGGTCCGCGGGTTGGTGGTCGAGAACCGTCTGAGCGGGATGGCGTGCCGGATCGCCGAGGATGGGATCAGGCTGGAAGTTGGCTCGGGGGCACAGCTTTCCGAGGTGGCGCGTTATGCCGTCCGCAGGGGATGGGCGGGGTTGGAGTGGGCGGTGGACCTGCCGGGGACCGTGGGAGGCGCGGTGGTGGGGAACGCCGGGGCCTTCGGCGGGTATTGCGCCGACGTCGTGGTGGCGGCGACGGTGCTTCAACCCGGTGGCGAACTGGCCCGCTTTGGCTCTGAGCAACTTGGCTTTGGCTATCGCACCAGCGGTTTAAAGGGATGGCCGAAG
>JACQYG010000190.1 GCA_016208345.1 Chloroflexota bacterium | reverse complement strand
GTTAAATCAAGATACTTGGTACCCTCCGAGGAGAGAGACCTAGGCTCACCCTGAAGGAGGAGAAGCCAGGCCCGCATCTTTCTTTACTCGTAAAGAAAACTGGGTCAAGGACAATTTGTAGAGGCGGTGGTCCGAGCATTAAGGTTTCGGAGGATACCAACCCCTGAGATTTTACACAAAACTCAACAAAGCACTGGGGGAAGCGACAGCCATCCCTCCCATACCGGAGGAGATGAGACAACTTTTCCTGAGTGGCAGCAGGCGATGAACAATAAGAATGTTCATATTATCTCCGCCACCTCCTTTTTGTCGGGCATCTACCTGGGGATGATGGGGGTGATTTGGCAGCCATTCGTCCTGAGTCTGGGGGCCTCCATGTCCCTCCTTGGCTTCTTGGAGAGCCTGGGGGGACGACATGGCCTGGTGACCAACCTCATCCAGCCCCTGGGTGGCTGGCTGTCGGACTACTGGGGACGCAAGCCGCTCGTCGCCCTGGGGAGTATTATCGCTATCCTGGCCATGGTCCTTTATCTACTGGCCTTGGGCTTGAGGGACTGGCGACTCCTGATCCCCGGCATCACCCTTCTCGGGATGGTTGGCATCTCCCGCCCAGCCAGAAATTCCCTCACTGCCGAGTCGGTTCAGGCCAACAAGCGCGGGATGGCTTACAGCGCCGTCATGTTCTTCTTGATCCTGCCAGGAATCTTTGCCCCGGCCCTGGGTGGATTCCTCGCCGACCTCTGGGGATACGGGATCATCCTGGTGTCAGCGATTACCTTGGAGGGGGCATGTCTCGCCCTGGTTTTCTACTTTCTGAGAGAGACCATCTCGCGCCCCACCGACCCAGTCACCTGGAGGGAAGCCACCAGGGCTCTGACGAGGATGGTAGTGCCGCCCAGGGGATTCGGAGGCTTCTACTTGGCGATGGCCGGTGACATGTTCGTCTGGGGGCTGGGGCCGGTCATCCTCTTTGGGCTCTTGACCCGCACCTATGGCTTTACCACCGCCCAGTTGGGGATAATGTCTAGTCTCTCCTCGGTATCCTGGACGGTTTCGCAGCTTCCCTTGGGCAAACTGATGGACCGCTACGGCTACAAGCCCTTCTTGATCCTCTCCGAGATCATCGGTCTTCTGGTCATTGGGATGTGGCTGGCCTTTGCCAGCCTGGAGGCCTTTGCGGCTTCCTACGTGCTCTACGGCCTGGTTGCGGCCACCTGGGGGCCGGCCATGCTGGCCCTGCTGGCCAACAGCGTCTCCGACGAGGAGAGGGCCCAAGCGATGGGAACCATCTTTGCCTTCCGGGGACTGGTGGCCTTCCCCGCTCCTTATATCGGTGGCCGGTTATACGACCTGGCAGGCTTTCACGCTCCTCTCTTCGCCAGCTTCCTGGGAGTGATGGCTGTGACCGTAGCTATCGCCCTCCTGGTGAGGGAACCCCCACGGGAGGTTTGGACGTAATAGAGTAGTCCCGAGGAGGCCTCGTGATTCCCCTTAAACTCACCCTACGCTACTTCAGATTATCGCTATAGTTTAGTGTCGATGCTTCTCCCAAAAGAAGCATATCCTTCCTATGGACAAGGCCAATCTGCTTGACAACTCCTGATAAAGCGATTAAACTATGCTGCACGCCCAGAGGCTGGGCGAGAAGCTAACAGGAACTTGGCTGCTATGGATGGAAAAGAGCCCTCCACCGGGCCCAGAGCCCGGGCCACCACGGTGCTGGCCGTGCGACGAGACGGGCAGGTGGCCATGGCCGGGGACGGCCAGGTGACCGTGGGCGACGTGGTGATGAAGCACACCGCCCGGAAGATCCGCCGCCTGCACCGCGACCAGGTACTGGCCGGCTTCGCCGGCGGCGTGGCCGACGCCCTGACGCTCTTCGAGAAGTTCGAGGGCCAGCTGGAAAAGCAGAGTGGGAACCTGGTAAAGGCGGCGGTGGAGCTGGCCAAGGAGTGGCGCACCGACCGCCTGCTCCGAAGGCTAGAGGCCACCCTGATCGTGGCCGACCGCGAGAGCCTCCTGGTCATCTCCGGCGACGGCGAGGTGATCGAGCCCGACGAGGGGATCGTGGCCATTGGCTCTGGCGGTGCCTACGCCCATGCCGCCGCCAAGGCCCTCCTGGACCATACCTCCTTGAGCTCTCCGGAGATCGCTCGAACCGCCATGGAGATCGCCGCGGACCTGTGCATCTATACCAACCGGAACATCACGCTGGAGTCGTTATAGGGTCAGGCCGACAAGGCCTACCACAAAGGTGAACATGGAACAGCAACTGTTACCAACCTTGACGCCACAGGAGATCGTGGCCGAACTGGACAAGTACATCGTGGGCCAGGCCGAGGCCAAGCGTGCGGTGGCCGTGGCCCTGCGCAACCGCGAACGCCGGCGTCATTTGCCCGAAGAGTTGCGCAAGGAGATCATGCCCAAGAACATCCTCATGATCGGCCCCACCGGCGTGGGCAAGACCTAGATCGCCCGACGGGTGGCACAGATGATCAAGGCGCCCTTTGTGAAAGTCGAGGCCACCAGGTTCACTGAGGTGGGCTATGTGGGCCGCGACGTGGAAGCCATCATCCGAGACCTGGTCGAAAACGCCGTGGAGACGGTGCACGATGAGCAGTTGCTCCTGGTCCGCGAAAAAGCTGAGGCCGCTGCGGCCCAGCGCATCGTGGACTACTTGTGCCAGCAATACCCCCACGGCCCAATATCCAAGGCGAACTTCAGGCCCCAACGAGAGCCAACGCCGCTGCGGCCACCCATCCCCACCGGTACCTCGACCGCTGCCACGGGAATGGCCTCGGGGCCCGGCCTGGCCCAGGCCAGCGAGCCGGCCAGGGCAGAGGCGGTAACGTCAACACCCCAGGCCCGCCCTATGGCGTCCAGCCTCTCCCCGGGGGAGCAGACCCGGTTGCGCCAACGCCGACGGCGGGTGGCACGATGGCTGGCCCAGAATAAGCTGGAGGAAGCAGCCATCGAGATCGAGTTCCCCAGCGAAAACGACAGCATGGAGTCGATCCTGGAATTCGGTCCTGACATGACCCCTGAGGAGATGAACGAGTCCTTCCAGGATTTCGTGGCCCGCTACCAGGCTCAAGTCCACAAGCGTCGACGCCGGGTCTCGGTCCAGGAGGCGCGTCGCCTCCTGCTCCAGGAAGAGTCGGAGAAACTCATAGACTACGATGAGATGGTGGAGACCGCCACGCAACGGGCCTCCGAGCTGGGCGTGGTCTTCATTGACGAGCTGGACAAGATCGCGGGGCCCCGCGTGGAGGTGGGGGCAGATGTTTCTGGCGAAGGAGTCCAGAGAGACCTGCTGCCCATCGTCGATGGCACCACGGTGATGACCAGGTACGGACCGGTGTCCACCGACCACATCCTGTTCATCGCCGCCGGGTCATTCTACGAGGTCAAGCCCTCCGATTTGATCCCCGAGCTCCAGGGCCGTTTCCCTTTGCGGGTGGAGCTCGGGAAATTGACCCAGGGGGACTTCGTGCGCATTCTCACCGAGCCGCAGAACGCCCTTACCAGGCAATACCAGGCGCTGTTGAGCACCGAAGGGGTAAACCTGGTTTTCACCCCCGATGCCCTGGAGGAGATGGCCCGCCTGGCCAGCTTGATGAACGAGCGGAGCGAGGACATCGGTGCTCGACGCTTGCAGACGATCATGGAGAAGACCCTGGAGGACCTCTCGTTCAACGCCGCCCAATATCGCGGCCAAACAATCATGGTGGATAAAGCCTTCGTGGTGAATCGCCTGGCCAACCTGGTGCAAAACGAGGACTTGAGCCGTTACATCCTCTAAGCTTGCGGGAAAGCTCTTGATATGCTATACTAATTCCTTGGGCATTCGTCACCATCACACACGCTCTCAGACTGTTTCGGGCCGTGCTGGCCCAAGCACTAGGGTTAGATGCCGAGGGTGAAGAGCGATGCTCTCACGGGGGCCTGGCGGTTCGGGCTCCTTTGCCCCGAAACACCTAACCCTTTCGTTTGCCCAGTTCCCGGCAGGTTGAAGGGAGCGGACGGGCCTACTCAGGCCGAGAACGAATAAAAGGAGGAGACAAGTGGCGAACATCGTTTCCATGAAGGCGCTTCTGGAGGCCGGCGTTCACTTCGGCCACCAGACCCGGCGCTGGAACCCCAAGATGAGGCCTTACATCTTCACCGAGCGCAGCGGCATCCACATCATCGACCTGCAGCAGACCGTGGTGAAGCTGAACGAGGCTTATGCCTTCATCCGGGACCTGGTGGCCAGCGGAGGGAATATCCTCTTTGTAGGCACCAAGAAGCAAGCTCAAGAGGCCATCGAGGAGGAGGCCAAACGCTGCGGCATGCCCTACGTCAACCAGCGCTGGATGGGCGGCATGCTGACCAATTTCCAGACCATCCAGTCCCGGATCAGGCGCCTGGAAGAGTTGGAGGCTCGCCAGCAGAACGGGGAGTTCGAGCGTCTGCCCAAGAAAGAGGTTCTGAAGCTGGAGGAGGAGATGGCCCGGCTCAATCGCCTCCTGGGCGGCATCAGGACCCTCACGAAGCTGCCCTCAGCGGTGTTCATCATCGATCCTCATAAGGAATCCATCGCCGTAACCGAGACCTACAGGCTGGAGATCCCCATTGTAGCCCTGGTGGACACGAATTGTAATCCAGATCCCATCACCTATGCCATCCCGGCCAACGACGACGCCATCCGGGCGGTGAAGCTGCTCTCCAACAAGGTGGCTGATGCCGTCCTGGAAGGGCAGGCCTTGAGACAGGCAGCCGAGGCAGAGGCAGAGGCAGAGGCGGTGGCGGTGGAGGCTCAGGCGGCCCAGGAGGGGCCTGATCTGGAAGGAGAGGGTACACTGCCGGTCATCGAGGAGTTCATCGTCTCAGCCGGGGACGAACAGTAGTCGCTCCGCCTTCAATTACTCATCATTCATCTCATCATTCATCTAAGGAGGAACCGTTGGACATCCCTGCCAGCGCGATCAAGCAACTACGGCAAGAGACCTGCGCCGGGGTCATGGATTGTAAGAGGGCCTTGATCCAGGCCAATGGCGACTACGAGCAGGCCAAGGTCTTTTTAAGACAGCAGGGGCTGGCCATCGCCGCCAAAAAGGCCAACCGGGTGGCAGAACAAGGCCTGGTAGAATCATACATCCACGCCGGGGGGCGCATCGGCGTCCTGGTGGAGGTCAACTGTGAGACAGACTTCGTGGCTCGGCTGCCGGAGTTCAAAGAGCTAGCCCACGACTTGGCGATGCAGATCGCCGCCCAAAAGCCCGAGTACGTTACACCAGATCTCGTGCCAGCGGAGGTGCTGGAAGCGAAACGCTCGGCCTTCCGGGAGCAAGCACTACAGGAGGGCAAGTCACCGGAAGTGGCGGACAAGATCGTGGAAGACAAACTCGAGAGCTTTTATCAGGAGGTCTGCCTGACCGAGCAACCGTTCATCAAGGACGGCGAGTTGACGGTCAAGGAACTGATCACCCAGAAGATCGCCAAGGTCGGCGAGAACATCCAGGTGCGACGCTTTATGCGCTACGAATTGGGAGGTCAAGATACGTGACCGCACCGAAATATCAGCGGGTCCTGCTCAAGCTGGGCGGAGAGGCCCTGTCGGGCCAGGGCGAGTATGGCATTGATCCCACGGCGGTGTCTCGCGTGACCGATCAGATCGCCCAGGTGCATCGCCTGGGGGTACAGACGGCCATCGTCATCGGTGGCGGCAACATCTGGCGTGGTCAATCCGCATTGGCCCGGGAGATGGACCGGGCCACCGCCGACCACATGGGCATGCTGGCCACGGTGATCAATGCCCTGGCGCTCCAGGACTCCCTGGAGCGTAAGAAGGTTTTCACCCGGGTGCAAACGGCGGTGGAGATGCGCCAGATCGCCGAGCCCTACATCCGCCGCAGGGCCATCCGACACCTGGAAAAGGGGCGGGTGGTGATCTTTGCCGCCGGCACCGGCAACCCCTATTTCACCACCGATACGGCGGCAGCTCTGCGGGCCGTGGAGATCGGAGCCCAGGTGATCCTGAAGGCCACCAAGGTGGACGGCATCTACGCCGAGAATCCCCGGAACAACCCCCAGGCCAGGCGCTTCCACCGGCTAGCCTACCTGGAGGCGCTGAACCTGCAACTCGAGGAGGTCATGGACTCCACCGCCCTGAGCCTGTGCATGGAAAACCACATGCCCATCATCGTCTTTAATCTTTGGGAACCCGGAAGCGTCGAGAAAGCAGTGATGGGAGACGAAATCGGCACCCTGGTCAGCGATGGATAGGGGTGTGTTGAAAGTTACAGGTTGCAGGTTGAAGGTTCTGAACCTTGGTTACCATCCGCACCGGACGAGCCTCGCCCGCGCTGATCGAGAACCTCCACGTGGAATACTACGGCGTCGCCACGCCCCTGGTGCAACTGGCCAGCATCTCCGCCCCGGAGGCCCGGCTCCTGGTGGTACAACCATGGGACCGAACCTTGCTCTCTGCCATCGAGAAGGCCATCCTGAAATCGGACCTGGGCCTCAATCCAGCCAACGACGGCACAGTCCTCCGTGTGGTCATCCCCCACCTGACCGAGGAACGACGTCGGGAGCTGATCAAGATCGTCCACAAGAAGGTGGAAGAGGGGCGGGTGGCGGTGCGCAACTGCCGGCGGGACGGGCTGGAGGAGATGAAGAAGCTGGAGAAAGATAGGTCCATCTCCGAAGATGATCTCAAGCGCGGCCAGGACAAGCTGCAGAGGCTTACTGATGCCTACATCGCCCGGATCGATGAGACCGGTGCCAAGAAAGAGGACGAGATACTGAAGTTCTAGCACCTCGGGGGCTCATCTGGTGACACTTCGATTCCACGTTGGCAGGTGGCCGATGGCTGATAGCCAATAGCAACTCGCCATCAGCTATCTCGTCGTGGGAGTCCCACCAGCGCGGCCCGAGCCGTTCGCCAGCCATAGAGAGGAAGAAATGTCTCAAGACCAGCAAGCCCTTACCGCCAAGCACGGCCTGACCAAGATTCCCCGACACGTGGCCATAATCATGGACGGCAACGGCCGCTGGGCTGCGAAACGTGGATTACCTCGCCTGGCGGGGCACCGGGCCGGCGTGGAGAATATCCAGAGAGTATTGGAGGGGTGCGCCGACTACGGGGTCAAGGTCCTGACCATCTACGCCTTCTCCACCGAGAACTGGTCTCGGCCACAGGAGGAGGTCCAGGGCCTGCTGAGAATCCTGGAAGAGGTCATCGATCGGCGGACCCAGGAGTTCCATGAAAAAGGGGTACAGCTACGGCACATCGGGCAACTGGAGGGCCTCTCGGAGAGCCTCAAGGCCAAGGTGCGTTATGCCATTGACCTCACCAAGAACAACGACAAGGGCATCCTGAACATCGCCTTCAACTACGGCGGCCGAAGTGAGATCGTCGAGGCCGCCCGCCGCATCATCCAGGCGGGGATCGCTCCCGAATCCCTGGACGAAAACCTGTTTTCCAGGTACCTCTATACGGCTGGACTGCCTGACCCGGACCTGATCATTCGCACTGCCGGGGAGATGCGGCTTTCCAACTACCTGATCTGGCAGGCGGCCTACGCCGAGTACTACTCCACCCCCACGCTCTGGCCCGATTTCGATAAACAGGAATTCTATAAAGCCCTTCAGGCCTATAGCCAGCGTGTCCGGAGATTTGGAGGCCTGGAAGGAGTGTAGTTCTTTCTAGTAAAGAATCACCTGAGGAACATGTGCCACGGCCCCGGCCGTCGCACCGTGAACAGGAGCGCATATTTGCTCCGGTACCGTGTCCTCAGCGCCGCCGTCCTGGTTCCGCTGGTGGCGGTCTTTGTCTGGCTTGGCGGCGCCTGGTTTGCCAGCCTGGTCATCCTGGCCGCGCTCTTGGCGGTCTGGGAATACGGCGAAATGCTACGCCATGCTGGCCACCAACCACTGACGTTGTTGCTCTACGGCGTGGCTTTTCTGTTGCCTCTGGATGCCTACCTGGGGCCAACCGCCAGCCTGGGCCGGCTGGCGCTGGCGGGAGCCGTGACCTTGCCCCTCCTCTGGCAGATAATGGGCCAGGAACCGAAGGGTGCCATCGTTAACTGGTCCCTGTCCCTGGCCGGAGCCCTCTACGTGGGCTGGCTCATCGCCCACTTCGTGCTCCTGCGCCAGTTATCCCAGGGCCTTGAATGGGTAGCCGTGGCCTTTGTTGGCACCTGGGCCTGTGATACCGGGGGCTACTTTTGCGGCAAGGCCTTCGGCAAGCACAAATTCTTTCCGGAAGTGAGCCCCCACAAGACCTGGGAAGGCACCATCGGGGGCATAGCCCTGGGCCTCCTGGTGAGCCCCGCCGCCGTGCCGCTCCTGGGCCTGCCCTTGGCCCTGGCCCTGGTCCTGGGCGCCCTGGTGGCGACCAGCGCCATCGCCGGAGACTTGGTGGAGTCGTTCCTGAAACGGCAGACGGGGGTGAAGGATTCCGGCACCCTGATCCCGGGCCACGGAGGGATGCTGGATCGCATTGACAGCCTGCTGTTCGTTTGCACCGTCACCTACTACTTCGCAATCCTGGTAGGAAGATGACCATGACCAAGCGTCTGGCGATCCTGGGCTGCACTGGCTCCATTGGCCAGCAGACCCTGGACGTGGTGCGCGCTCACCCGGAGGCCTTTTCCGTCACCGCCCTGGCTGCCGGCAGCAATGCCTCGCTGTTGTCAAGGCAGATCCAGGAGTTCGGCCCCAAGCTTGTGTGGCTGGGGGACCAACAGGTGCATCTGGAGGCCACGCGGCCATTCCAGCGCCAGGTTGGACTGCAGGGCCTCCTGGAGCTGGTGGCAGACCCCGACGTGGACCTGGTAGTGATCGCCACCGGAGGCAAGGCCGGCCTGCTGCCGACCCTGGCCGCCATCCGCGCTGAGAAGAGGATCGCCCTGGCCAACAAGGAATCGCTCATCATGGCCGGGGAGATCGTCATGGCGGAGGCCCAGAAACACGGCGTCCAGATACAGCCCATAGACAGCGAGCACAGCGCCATCTGGCAGTGCCTGCACGGCGAGAGCGTAGAGCGTGTCCGGCGCATCCTGCTCACCGCCTCCGGCGGCGCCTTTCGGGACTATCCACCAGAGCGGCTGGCCCAGGTCACCCCGGAGGAGGCCCTGCGCCACCCCACCTGGCTCATGGGGAAGAAGGTCACCGTGGACTCGGCCACTCTCATGAACAAGGGCCTGGAGGTCATCGAGGCTCACTGGCTCTTCGGAGTAGGGTACGACCTCATCCAGGTGCTGATCCATCGGGAGAGCATCATCCACTCCATGGTGGAATTCGTGGACGGCTCCATCAAGGCTCAGCTCTCACTCCCGGACATGCGCTTTCCGATCCAGTATGCGCTCACCTACCCGAACCGGTTGCCAAACACCTTGACCAGGCTGGATTTGGTCAAACTGGGCAAGATGACCTTTGAAGAGCCAGACCTTACCCGTTACCCCTGCTTGCGCCTGGCCCTGGCCGCCGCGCGCCAGGGCGGGACCTACCCCACGGTCATGTGCGCCGCCGATGAGGAGGCGGTTAACCTCTTCCTGGCCGGCAGGATACGTTTCACCGCCATCGCTCAGCTGGTCCAACAGGTGCTGGAGGCTCACCAGGGCCTGGCCCACCCCGACCTGGATGCCATCATGGCTGCCGACCAATGGGCCAGGGAGAGATGCCTGGCCCTGGCCAGGTGATTCTACTAGGGCAAGATTTTGACCGTAGAGACCGCCGAGGTTGCAGAATTATACTCCTCCAGAAACCAGGTTTCTCCATGCTCTCTGCGGTGGATGCCCTCATCGGTTTGAGGCAGAGCTTCGCTGGTAAAGAAGCGACCCGGAGGACTAATATGCGAATCGGCAACGGCTACGACGTTCACCCCCTGGTGGAAAATCGCAAACTGCTGCTGGGAGGGGTCCAGATCCCATTCCATCTGGGCCTGGCCGGTTATTCCGACGCCGACGTGCTGGTCCACGCCATCATGGACGCGCTTCTGGGCGCCGCGGCCCTGGGGGACATCGGCCAGCACTTCCCGCCCCAAGACCCGGCGTATCGGGATATATCCAGCCTGGTCTTACTGGGCCGGGTAAGAGACCTGTTACGTGCGAACGGCTTGGGCATCGCCAACGTGGACTCCATCGTGGTGGCCGAGCGTCCCAGGATTGCCCCCTTTGTGCTCGAGATGCGCGAGAACATCGCCAAAACCCTGGGGGTGGACCCCGCCCGGATCAGCGTGAAGGCCACCACCACGGAGGGGTTGGGCTTCACTGGCCGGGGCGAGGGCATCGCCGCCATGGCCGTGGCGCTGCTGGAGTAGCCCGGCATCGTGCCTGAGCTTCCTTTACAAGTAAAGAAAGACTCCGCAGAAAAACAGGGGTTTAACCGCAGAGCGCACAGAGTGCACCGAGATTTTCCTTTTTATTTTCTCTGCGTTCTCGGGTGTGCCAGGGCAAGCCTGGCTCATTCACCGACCTGAAAGGGGTCGGCCTGACAATTGCTCGTACATCAGGTAGCCACGAGCCCAGCGGCAGG
>JACQYG010000189.1 GCA_016208345.1 Chloroflexota bacterium | reverse complement strand
GCGTGGGATAGAGAGGGATGAGGTGGAGCGTGGTGAGGTATTGGCGAGGCCTGGGAGTATCAGGCCGCACACCCGTTTTAGTGCGGAGGTTTATGTTTTGACCAAGGAGGAGGGTGGGCGGCACACGCCGTTTTTCAATGGGTATCGGCCGCAGTTTTACATTCGGACGACGGATGTGACGGGTGCGGTGCAGTTGCCTTCTGGGGTGGAGATGGTGATGCCTGGGGACAATGTGCGGATGGATATTAACCTGATTGTGCCGGTGGCGTTGGAGGAGGGTTTGCGGTTTGCGATCAGGGAGGGTAGTCGGACGGTGGGTGCTGGGGTCATCACCAAGATCATTGATTAGGAGGAGAGGGGTTAAGGGTTAAACCCATGTCCCCTAACCCCTGACACAGAGTGGCCAAGCAGAGGATCAGGATTCGCCTGAAAGCGTACGATCACCGATTGCTGGATCAGTCGGCGGTGCAGATAGTGGAGACGGCGGAGAGGACTGGTGCTCAGGTGAGCGGGCCGGTGCCGCTACCCACGCGGATCGAGAAGTTCTGCGTTATCCGGTCACCCTTTATCGACAAGGATTCGCGGGAACAATTCGAGATGCGAACGCATAAGCGGCTCATCGATGTGTTGGAGCCGAGCCCCAGGACCATCGATGCCCTCATGCGGCTCAGCCTGCCCGCTGGCGTGGATATCGAGATAAAGCTCTAAAGGGGGCAGAGGGTTACGGGTCATGGGTTAAGGGTTAAGGGTTGAGGCCCTGACCTCTAAGCCCTAACCCCTATTCCCTGGGACTATGATACGAGGATTATTAGGCAAAAAGCTAGGGATGACTCAGGTTTTCTCTGATACCGGAGAGGCGGTCCCGGTCACGGTCATCGAGGCCGGTCCCTGTGTGATCACTCAGGTGAAGACCAAGGCGACCGACGGCTACGATGCAGTGCAACTGGGCTTCGGCCTGGCCAAGAGGCTGACCAAGCCAGAGAGAGGTCACCTGGGCAAGCTGCCGGCACTCAGGTACTTGCGGGAACTCAGGGTAGACCAGGCCGAGGGCTATCAGCTAGGCGGCAAGGTGGACGTGAGCGTGTTCAAGCCGGGCGAGCTGGTGGACGTCACCGGCCTTTCCAAAGGAAAGGGCTTTGCTGGCGTGGTTAAGCGACACCACTTCGCCGGCGGCCCGCGTACCCACGGGCAATCCGATCGCCATCGAGCTCCCGGGGCCATAAGCTCGGGCACTACGCCGGGGCGCGTACTCAAGGGTAAACGCATGGCGGGGCACATGGGCGCTGAGCGGGTGACGGTTCAGAACTTGCAGGTGGTTCAAGCGGACCTGGAGCGCAACCTTCTCCTGGTGAAGGGGACAGTGCCCGGGGGCACCAATGGCCTGGTTCTGATAAAGGCGGCGGTCAAGTCTACGGGGGGGCGTTGAGGTGTTACAAGCTGCGGTATACAACGTGGCCGGCGAGGTGGTGGACAACGTCGAGCTGGACGAAGAGCTGTTCGGCGTCGCCGCGGAAACTGCGGTGGTACACCTGGCCGTGACCCGCCAGTTGGCCAACGCCCGCCTGGGCACTGCCGACGTGAAGGCCCGGGGAGAGGTGAGCGGCGGCGGGGCCAAGCCCTGGCGCGAGAAGGGCACCGGCCGGGCGCGGCAGGGTTCCAACCGGGCACCGCACTGGAAGGGCGGCGGCGTGGTCTTTGGCCCTACACCTCGGAGCTATGCGAAGGAAATGCCGAAAAAGGCGCGGCGGCTGGCCCTGGCAGCAGCGCTGTCGGCCAAGGCCAGGGACGAACAACTGATCCTGCTCAGCGAACTGAGCCTGCCGGCCGCGAAGACCAGGGAGATGTTGGCGCTGCTCCGGCGGCTGGCGGTGGGCTCCTCCGCCCTGATCGTCCTGGGGGGACCAGACGTGACGGTTCAGAGAGCGGCCCGAAACCTACGCGGGGTGAAGGCAGTGCCGGTGACCAGCTTGAACGTGGTGGACGTCCTCCGGCACGAGTATATCGTATTGCCGGTGAAGGCCTTGGAGATGATAAGGCAGACCTGGGGCCAGGCCTAGTTGCCGTGCCGGCCTTGCCGGACCCTGGTGAGACCAGTTTTCTTTACCAGTAAAGAAGGGGCATCGGTTCAGAAGATGGAGGTCCTGCAGATCCTGAGGCGCCCGGTGGTCACCGAAAAGGTCACCGGGCAAGCGAGTCAAAACAAATACACCTTTGAGGTATCACTGGACGCCAACAAGATCCAGATCAAACAGGCCGTGGAGGCTGCCTTCAAGGGCATAAAGGTGGTAGCCGTGAACACCAGCAAGGTGCCCGGCAAGGAAAGACGCTTGGGCCGTCATCGCGGCATGACTTCGCCCTGGAAGAAAGCGGTGGTGACCATCCAGGAGGGCCAGAAGATTGAGTTCTTTGAGGGAGTGTGATGGGTGATAAGCGAGGTGAGCGATGGCATTAAAGACCTATAAACCGACTTCTCCCGGCCGTCGCTGGTTGATGGGGCCTACGTTCGATGAAGTGACCAGGGAGAAGCCGGAGAAGTCTCTCCTGGCGCCCCAACGTAGGGCCGGGGGGCGCAACTTTCAAGGGCGGGTCACCGTCCGCCACCGGGGCGGCGGCCACAAGCAGTTCTATCGCTTGGTGGACTTCAAGAGAGACAAGGTTGGTGTTCCGGGCAAGGTGACGGCCATCGAGTACGACCCCAACCGGTCGGCGCGCATCGCCCTCGTCACCTATGCCGATGGCGAGAAACGGTACATCCTGGCCCCAATGGGGCTTCAAGTGGGCAACAAGGTCGTGTCTGGGCCCATGGCCGAGGTGAGCGTTGGTAACACCTTGCCCATCGGCAGCATACCGGTGGGCACCCAGATTCACAACATCGAGCTCACACCTGGCAAGGGCGGGCAGTTGGTCCGCTCGGCCGGCGCCTCGGCGCAGCTCATGGCCAAGGAGGGCGAATACGCCCAGGTCAGGCTGCCCTCCGGCGAGGTGCGGCGTGTACATCAGACCTGTACCGCCACCATCGGCCAGATCGGGAACCTGGATCACGAGAACCGCAGCCTGGGCAAGGCAGGACGCAGCCGCTGGCTGGGGAAGCGCCCGGCCGTGCGCGGTTCGGCCATGACCCCTCGGGATCACCCTCACGGCGGCGGCGAGGGCAAGGCGCCGGTGGGGATGCCTGGGCCCAAGACCCCCTGGGGCAAACCTGCTTTAGGATACAAGACGCGGCGCAACAAGGTCAGCGACAAGATGATCGTCAAGAGGCGAAAGTAGGCGTGGCGCTCGGCGCCAGGCGCCGGGGGGCTTTCTCTATTAGTAAAGGATTTCCCAGGAGGAGACGACGGTGTCCAGGTCGATCAAGAAAGGTCCCTATGTGGACAAACGGCTTCTAGGCCGGATCGAGGCCATGAACAAGAGCGGGGAGAAGCGGGTGATAAAGACCTGGTCTCGCGACAGCACCATCTTCCCCCAGATGGTCGGGCACACCATCGGCGTCCACGATGGGCGGCGTCACGTGCCCATATACATCACCGAGAACATGGTGGGCCACAAGCTGGGGGAGTTCGCCCTCACCAGGACCTACCGAGGGCACAGCGCTCGGGTGGAGAGGACCACCCAGCCCGCGGCGCCGATAGCGGCGCCCAGGGCGTGATGCGGTGAGCCGGGGGTAGTGCGGGCCAGATGTGGCCTGGCGGGTGTAAGCCATACCCGGCGTTTACGGGACCAGTGAGGAGTCATCCACGATGCAAGTAAGGGCAGTTGCCAGATATATCGGTCTGTCACCACGGAAGGTGCGCCTGGTGGTGGACACCGTGCGCGGCAAGCCAGTGGGCGAGGCGCTGGCGGTATTGCGCTACCTCCCCAATGCTGCGGCCAGGGAGGTGGCAAAGGTGGTGAAATCCGCTGTGGCCAACGCTGAGCAGAACAATCACCTTTCGGCGGAGGACCTTTACATCGCCAGCATCTCGGCCGACGAAGGGCCCAGTTTGAAGCGGTGGCGCCCCGGGGCCCGGGGCCGGGCCAATCCAATTCGCAAGCGCTCTAGCCACATCACGGTGGTGGTGGCGGAGAAGGAGGTCAGGTAGTTGGGACGCAAGGTTCATCCCTATGGCTTTCGCCTGGGAACGATCAAGGACTGGCAGGCCCACTGGTTCGCGGAGAAGGGTTACACCGAGCTCTTGCACGAGGACCTGCATCTCCGACGCCTGGTCCTCCAGGAATTGGCGGAGGCGGGGGTCTCCAAGGTGGAGATCGAACGCGCAGCCAACCTGGTATCCGTGACGATCCACACCGCCAAGCCCGGCATAGTGATCGGCAGGGGTGGCACCAAGGTGGAGGCTCTCCGGCAGATGCTGGAGGCGGAGATCAATGCGCCGGGCAGGCCTCCAAAGAAGGTGCGGCTTAACATCCATGAGATCCGACAGCCTGAGCTGGACGCCTACCTGGTGGCCCGCAACGTGGCAGAGCAGATCGAGAAACGGGTGGCTTACAAGCGGGCGATGAAGCAGGCCGTTTCCCGGGCCTTGAAGCTGGGGGCCAAGGGCATCAAGGTGACAGTGGCCGGTCGCCTGGCGGGCGCCGAGATGTGCCGCCGGGAGTGGGAGCGTGCGGGACGGCTTCCATTGCAGACCTTGCGGGCAGACATCGATTTCGGGCAGACCGAGGCGCACACGACCTTCGGTCGCATCGGCGTAAAGGCCTGGATCTACAAAGGCGACATCCTGCCGCCCCCCAAGAAAGCGCCGGTGCCCACCCCTAAGGTCGAGAGCATCTCACCGGCCGTGGATTAGCGTTGCCGCACCGCAGACAAGAGGAGGTAGGGGAAGAGAGGTCAAGGAGGCCAGGAGCGGTTATGGTCCGCCGGCCCTCGTCTCTCTCCTGAACAGATATGTTGATGCCTAAACGGGTCAAGCATCGCAAGGCCCATCGTGGCCGCATGAAGGGCCAGGCCACCAGGGGCACGGCCGTGGCCTTCGGGGAGTACGGTTTGCAGGCCCTGGAGGCCGCTTGGCTGGACAGCCGCCAGATCGAGGCTGCCCGCCGCGCCATGACGCACTTCATCAAACGGGGCGGCAAGGTTTGGATCAGGGTGTTCCCGGACAAGCCCGTTACCGCCAAGCCAGCGGAGACACGCATGGGCTCTGGCAAGGGTGCCCCAGACCATTGGGTGGCGGTGATCAAGCCCGGCCGGGTGCTCTTCGAGCTCGGTGGAATAAAAGAAGAGGTGGCCCGGGAGGCCATGCGCCTGGCCTCTCACAAGCTGCCTTTAGCCACCAGGTTCGTGGCCCGGGCTCAGGAGGGCACGGAGAAGGTGGGTGAGCCGAGTGAAGATTAAAGAGGTCAGAGAGCTTCCTCCCCACGAGGTGAGGGCCAAATTGAAGGAATCGTACGAGGAGCTTTTCAAGCTGCGGTTCCAACTGGCGACCAAACAACTGGCCAACTACCAGAGGTTGACTGAGGTGCGTCGTACTATCGCCCGGCTCAAGACCATCCTTCGGGAGCGAGAGCTGCAATCGACGCAGGAGGGTGAGTGAGGGTGGAAGGAAAGGCAAAGATCGGTCGCGTGGTGGGTGCCAAAATGGACAAGACCGTCGTGGTGGCGGTGGAATCGGTACGCATGCACCGCCTTTACCAGAAGCCGGTGAAACGCACCCGGAAATTCAAGGCTCACGACGCCGCCAATTCCTGCAAGGTCGGCGACCTGGTCCGTATCGTGGAGAGCCGCCCTCTGAGCAAAGAAAAGCGTTGGCGCGTGACAGCTATCCTGAAGAAGAGCGAGACGATACAAGTGGAGGCCTAGACGCGCGCCGGTAACCCCCCAACTTCGGCTCAGGAAGGATGCGGTATGATTCAACCGTTGAGCAGGCTCAGGGTGGCGGACAACACCGGGGCCAAGGAAATAATGTGCATTCGGGTGATGGTGAGCTCGGCTAAGAAGACGGCGGAGGTGGGTGACGTGATCGTTGCCGCCGTAAAACAGGCCACGCCGGGCGGCGCCGTGAAGAAGGGCGATATCGTCCGCGCCGTGATAGTGCGCTCGGCCAAGGAATATCGGCGGCCCGATGGCTCCTACATCAAATTCGACGAGAACGCCGCGGTGATCCTGACGGACAAGAACGAGCCCCGGGGCACCCGCATCTTCGGCCCGGTGGCCCGGGAGTTGCGCGAGAAGCGCTTCATGAAGATCATCTCCCTGGCGCCGGAGGTGCTGTAGGTTAGTAGGGCGCGGCTTGCCGCGCCGCGGTGCGGCGCCGAGGCGGGGCTGGTGGGCTTTTGGCAGCGGGCATCATAGGTGTTATTTTGGAGAGCCGAGATGAAGATCCGGAAAAACGACGAGGTCCAGGTTATCGCTGGCAAGAAAGACAAGGAAGGCAAGTTCCCAAGGGGAAAAGTGCATAGGGTACTGGTGGCGGAAGACAGGGTGGTGGTCTCCGGCGTGCACATGATCAAGCGCCACACCAAGCCCGGCCGGGTGCGTACCCAGGCGGGGATCATCGAGCGAGAGGCGCCGATCCATGTCTCCAACGTGATGTTGGTATGCCCCAAGTGCAACCGTGCCACCCGGGTGGGATTCCGCTTCCTAGCGGACGGGGCCAAGGTGCGGGTGTGCAAGCGGTGCGGCGAGATGATGGACAAGCAATGAGCATGACTACTGTTCGATGAGGAGAACCCGGTATGGCCAGGTTGAGGGATAGATACATTCAGGAGGTGGCCCCCGCTCTGATGCGGGAGTTCGACTACCGCAACGTGATGCAAGTCCCCCGCTTGCACAAGGTGGTGGTCAACATCGGCGTGGGCGAGGCTACCCAGAACGCCAAGGCCCTGGATGCGGCGGTCAAGGATCTGGCGGCAGTGTCCGGCCAGAAACCGGTGGTGACCAAGGCTAAAAAATCAGTGGCTGCGTTTAAAGTGCGGGAGGGTAACCCCATCGGAGCTACGGTGACCCTGCGGGGAATGCGCATGTACCACTTCCTGGACAAGCTGTTCAATGTGGCACTACCCAGGCACCGGGACTTCCAGGGGGCCTCCACCAAGTCGTTCGACGGCCGAGGCAACTACACCCTGGGGCTCAGGGAGCAGTTGGTCTTTCTTGAGATCGAATACGACAAGATCGATAAAGTCAGGGGCATGGAGATATCAATAGTCACCACGGCGAGGACCGACGAAGAAGCGAGGCGACTCTTGCAGTTGCTGGGCATGCCGTTCAAAGGCTAAACACCGGCACAAGCCGGCCAGGGCGAGGTCACTCGTCCCTGGCCCATCTCCAATCCGAGGGGGCAAACGTGGCGAAGAAGTGCAAGATCGAGAAGGCCAAGCGCAAGCCCAAGTTCAAGGTGCAGCAGCATAGCCGCTGTCATATATGCGGACGGCCCAGTGGATACATTCGGAAGTTCGGTTTGTGCCGGATCTGTTTTCGCCAACTGGCCTTGCGCGGCGAGTTGCCCGGGGTTACCAAATCGAGCTGGTAAGAGTGGAGTGTGTACATGAACATGACCGATCCCATCGCCGACATGCTGACGCGCATCAGAAATGGCCTCACTGCCAGACATACCTTTGTGTTAGTGCCTGGCTCCCGGATGAAGATAGCCATCGCCAGGATCTTGAAGGACGAAGGGTTCATCAGGGATTTCGAGGTTATACGGGATAACCCTCAGCGGACCATCAAGATCTGGTTGAAGTACACCAATGGGAAAGAGTCCGTGCTCAGCGGACTAGCGCGGGTGAGCAAGCCAGGGTTGCGGGTCTATAAAGGCAAGGGCGAGATGCCGCGGGTTCAAGGAGGACTAGGGTTTGCCATCGTCTCCACCCCTCGCGGCGTGATGACCGAACGTAAGGCCCGGAAAAACGGCGTCGGCGGCGAGATCCTATGTTACGTGTGGTAGGGAGGCGAAAGTGTCACGCATCGGCAGAATGCCGGTCATCGTCCCAATGGGCGTTGCCGTGGAGATCACTGGCAATCAGGTGACGGTGAAGGGGCCCAAGGGAGTCATCACTAAATCCTTTCATCCCGAGATGTCCATAACCTTGGCCGAGGGCCAGGTCCGGGTCACTCGTCCCTCGGACGAGGGTTTCCATCGTTCCCTGCACGGCCTCACCAGGAGCCTTTTGGCCAACATGGTGCAAGGGGTCACGAAAGGCTTTCAAAAGGACCTGGAGATCGGCGGGGTGGGCTACCGGGCTCAGTTGAGCGGCGGCAAGTTGGTGCTGGCCCTGGGCTATTCTCATCCGGTGGAGATCGCTCCGCCCAGCGGCATCAGCTTTGCGGTGGAGGGCCAGAATAGAGTCTCGGTGATGGGCATTGACAAGGAGCTGGTGGGCGAGGTGGCGGCCAAGGTCCGCCAGGCGCGCCCGCCCGAGCCTTACAAGGGCAAAGGCATCCATTATGCGGGCGAGCGCCTGCGCCACAAGGCGGGCAAGGCGGGCAAGGTAGGGGCCAAGAAGTAAGGGCAGGTAGCTGGTAGCAGGTAGCCGTTCGGGGCATTCGCCTGGTGACGCTTCTTTATAGGTGGATTCCCACCCGGCACGCTGGCCAGCGATGTTTCCTTCTCTCCAATTCAGGGGGCATAGATGATCAAGCAGTTTTCGCCGCGGAAGGCGCGGCTGAGGCGGCATCGGCGGGTGCGGGTAAGGGTGAGCGGCACGCCCCAGCGCCCTCGACTCAGCGTGTTCCGTAGCCTGAACCATCTGCACGTTCAGCTGATCGATGACGTGGCAGGCCGTACCCTGGTGACGGCGTCTACTCTGGATGAGGAGATCAGGTGCAAGGAATCCCCAGGCAATAAGAGTGCTAAGGCCAAGATGGTGGGGGAGCTCCTGGCCAGGCGGGCGCGAGATAAGGGCATCAAAGAGATAGTGTTCGACCGGGGTGGCTACCTCTTTCACGGCCGGGTGAAGGCTTTGGCTGAGGCGGCCCGGGCCGGTGGCCTGGAGTTTTGAGCGAATAACAGCGAAGGAGAGTGCATGGCCAGGATAGATCCTTCAACTCTGATATTACAAGAGCCGGTGGTGGTCAGCATAAACCGCGTGGCCAAGGTGGTCAAAGGTGGGCGGCGCTTCAGCTTCAGCGCGGTGGTGGTAGTCGGGGACGGCAATGGCCATGTTGGCACCGGGTTGGGGAAGGCCAAGGAAGTGCCCGAGGCCATCCGCAAGGGGGCTGAGGATGCCAAGAAGCACCTGATCGAGGTACCCCTGGCGGGAACCACCATCCCTCACGAAGTGATCACCAAGTTCGGGGCGGCCATGATCATGTTGAAGCCAGCCCGGCCGGGGACCGGTGTGATCGCCGGTGGAGGGGTGCGGGCAGTGGTGGGGGCGGCGGGGATCAAAGATATTCTCACCAAGTCCCTGGGCAGCGCTAATTCCATCAACGTGGTTCAGGCAACGACGATGGCCCTCTCCAGGCTGAAGAGCGCGGAGGTGGAGGCGGAGAAGCGCGGCAAGACCGTGGCCCAACTGATGCCCAAGAGGAGCAAGGTGATAGATGAACCGTAGGCTGCATATCATCATGGTGAAGAGTGGCATTGGCTCCTCCCAGCGCCAGAAGGATACACTCAGGGCGCTGGGGTTGCGGAGGCTACGGCAGACAGTGGAGCAACCTGACAGTCCCACGGTGCGCGGCATGATCGCCAAGGTGCAACACCTGGTGAAGGTCCAGGATGCTGAATAGTCCGGCTGCGATGGGGAGTGCCCAGCCAGCTTTTCATCCCATGGGCAGCCAGTCGGTTGGGGAGAGGCCATGAGGTTACACGATTTACAGCCAGCGCCGGGGTCGGTGCGTGCCCGGAAACGTCTAGGCCGCGGGCATGGCTCCGGGAAGGGTACCACGGCGGGCAGGGGCACCAAGGGCCAAAAAGCCCGCACGGGGAAAGACCTGAGCCCCTTCTTCGAGGGCGGCCAGTTGCCGCTGCACCGGCGTTTGCCCACCAAGCGGGGGTTTACCAACATCTTCAAGGCTGAGTACCAACTGGTCAATCTGGAACGCCTGGGCGGCTTTGCCTCGGGGGGCGAGGTGACGCCGGAGAGCCTGGCGGAAGCCGGCCTGATCCGGCATGCCCAGAGACCGGTGAAGATACTGGGCCGGGGTGAGGTGAACGTGGCCCTGGTGGTGAAGGCGCACAAGGTGTCAGCCAGTGCCAAAGGCAAGATCGAGGCCGCTGGCGGCACGGTGGCTGAGATCGGCGAGCAGAAACCGGAGACGGAGATGAGGGACGATGCTGCAAGCGGTAGCTAATGCTTTCAAGCTGCCGGACCTGCGTCGGCGGATCCTGTTCACCATCGGCATCCTGGTGATATTCCGCTTCGTGGCACACATCCCGGTGCCGGGTGTGGACCTGGTGCGGCTACGCAATGCTTTTAGCTCGAATCAACTGCTGGGGATGCTGGACCTGTTCTCCGGTGGAGCCATGTCCAATTTCTCGGTGGCGGCCATGGGCGTCTACCCATACATCACGGCCTCCATCATCATGCAGCTCCTGGTGCCCATTATACCCCGGTTGGAGGAGATCGCCAAGGAGGGAGAGGCGGGGCGGAACAGGATCAACCGGTATACCCATTGGCTAACGGTGCCTCTGGCAGCGCTGCAGGCCCTGGGGCAGATCAGCCTGCTCCAGAACCAATTCCAGGTGGTGTCCAGCTTCGGGCTCTTCAACAAGGAGACCTGGTTTCCCAGCCTGGCCATGGTCATCACCATGACCGCCGGCACGGTTTTCTGTGTTTGGCTAGGGGAATTGATCACCGAGAGCGGCATCGGCAACGGCGTCTCGATCATCATTTTCGGCGGCATTGTAGCCCGGTCGCCTCAGAGCTTTGGACAGTCATTGTTCGTCAACGTGTCCATCATCGGCCTCCTGGTGTTTCTGCTCATCGAGCTGATCACGGTAGCCGGCATAGTGGTGGTCCAGCAGGGCGAGCGAAGCATCCCGGTGCAATACGCCAAACGCATCCGGGGCACCCGGATGTACGGGGGACAGAGCACTCACATCCCGCTCAAGGTGAACTCGGCGGGGATGATCCCGCTCATCTTCGCCTCCTCGATGTTGATCTTTCCGGGCGTGGTAGCGAGCTATTTTCTGTATCCGCAGGGCACGGTGGTGGCCAATTTCGCGAAGGTGATCTACGACTTCTTTAACCGGCAAAATCTGGGCTACCAGTCTTTGTATTTCCTGTTAGTGCTAGGCTTCACGTATTTTTACACCACGGTGATATTTCAGCAGCAGAACCTCTCGGAAAACCTCCAGAAGTGGGGCGGGTTCGTCCCCGGGATCCGGCCGGGACGGCCCACTGCCGAGTATCTCAACCGGGTGCTAAATCGCATTACGTTGGTGGGGGCGGTCTTCCTGGGGGTGGTGGCGGTCTTGCCATACTTCACCAGGCTGGCCACCAACGTGCAGACGATGCAGATATCCAGCACAGGAATCTTGATCGTGGTCGGTGTTGTGCTAGACACAATGAAGCAATTGGAGGCCCAGCTTCTGATGCGGCACTACGAAGGGTTCATCAAATAAGTAGATCGGCTATTATCATATTAGGGAACGGGCAGGTGGAGGTTGAGGCACTGGAGACCGGTCCGCGGGCGGGACCAGATTTGCCTCCGCCCAGGTGATCGAGTTGTATCTGGTCCTGTTAGGCCCACCGGGGGCGGGGAAAGGCACGCAAGCGATGAAGCTGGCGGAGCGGCTCTCCATCGCTCATGTGGCCTCGGGTGACCTCTTTCGGGAGAATATCAGCAGGGGGACACCCCTGGGCCAGCGGGCTAAAGCCTACGTGGACCGAGGCGCATTGGTGCCTGATGACCTGACGGTGGCGATGGTGATGGAGAGGCTCCACCAACCCGATTGCCGTGACGGGGCGCTATTGGACGGGTTTCCGAGGACCATGGCCCAGGCCCAGGCGTTGGACCAGGAGTTGGCTGGAGAGGGCAAGAGGCTGGCCGGTGTGCTGTACATCAAGGCGCCGGATCAGGTGCTCCTGACGCGGCTTACGGGACGCCTTACTTGCTTGAACTGCCAGGCTACCTATCACCAGACGTTTCATCCGCCCCGGGTGGCGGGCCGGTGCGATAGGTGCGGCGGCCAGGTGTACCAGCGCGAAGATGATACTTGGGAGACGGCGCGAAGGCGTCTTCAGGTGTACTTTTCGCAGACGATGCCTCTGATCGAATACTACCGGCATGCCGGGTTGTTGGTCGAGATAAATGGCGATCAGGATGTAGAGAGCGTTCAGGAAGAGCTGGTGGTCAAGGTCAATGCGCTCGGGGCGGCGCCCTTCAGCGAAGCTCAGGACGCGTGACGTGGCAGTCATTTTGAAGTCGAGGCGCGAAATAGCCCTGATGCGCCAGGCGGGCCGCATCGTGGCGGTTACCCTGGCTCTCCTGATCGAGAAAATCAAACCGGGCATTACCACTGGCGAGCTGGATGCAGTGGCCTATCGCGCTATTGTCGGGCAGGGGGCTAAGCCCTCTTTCAAGGGATACCGGGGGTTTCCGGCGTCCTTGTGCGTCTCGATCAATGAAGAGGTGGTCCATGGCATTCCGGGCAAGCGCGTGCTGCAGGAGGGCGACATCGTCAGCCTGGACCTGGGGGCCATCTATCAGGGCTTTCAGGGCGATGCTGCGGTGACGGTGGGTGTCGGCAAGGTCAGTTCTCAGGCGCAGGCCTTGATGGAGGCCGCTCGTCTGGCCCTGGAGGCGGGCATCGCGGCCTCTCGAGCCGGTAACCGGGTCGGTGATATCTCCTGGGCCATCCAGTCGGCGGCGGAGAGCCGTGGTTTCTCGGTGGTTCGCCAGTATGTGGGGCATGGCATCGGCCGGGATATGCACGAGGAGCCCCAGATCCCGAACTTCGGAAGCCCGGGACAGGGCATCCCCTTACGGACTGGCATGACCTTTGCCCTGGAGCCCATGGTGAACGCAGGCACCTATGAGGTGGAGGTCAAAGGCGATGCCTGGACGGTGGTGACCAAGGATGGGGGCCTGTCGGCACACTATGAGCATACGGTATCTGTCACTGATGGTGAGCCCGAGATCTTGACGAGAATGTAGGACGGCGGCGAGGACACGATGGCCAAAAAGGATGCGATCGAGGTCGAAGGGACGGTGACCGAGGCCCTGCCCAATGCCATGTTCAAGGTGTCGTTGGCCAGCGGGCACACCGTGCTGGCGCATATCTCGGGTAAGATTCGTTTGAACTTCATTCGGATCTTGCCTGGAGATCGGGTGCTGGTGGAGCTATCCCCGTACGACCTGAAGCGTGGTCGCATAGTCTATCGATATAGATAGTCCGGTGCTGGGCTTCCTTCACTAGTAACGAAAGCGAGCACCCTGTCTGGCACAACCTTTGGAGGATTACAAGTGAAAGTACGGGCGTCGGTCAAAGCACTATGCGAGAAATGCAAGATCATAAAGCGACGAGGGGCGGTGGTCGTGATCTGCCAAAACCCTAAGCACAAGCAGAAGCAGGGATAGGAGGAAGGCGTGGCCAGAATTTCGGGAGTAGATATCCCCCGGGACAAGCGGGTAGAGATCTCGTTGCGCTACATCTACGGCATCGGCTCCTCCAACAGCCGGGAGATCCTGGCCAAGGCCCGGGTTAGTCCAGACACCAGGGTGAAAGAACTCACGGAGGAGGAGGTCAGCCGCATTCGGGAGGTCATCGACAAGAATTACAAGGTCGAAGGGGACCTACGCCGGGAGGTCAACCTGAACATCAAGAGACTGACCGAGATCGGGTGTTACCGCGGGGTGCGCCACCGCCGCAACCTCCCTGTCCACGGCCAACGCACCAGGACCAATGCGCGGACCAAACGAGGCCCCAGAAAGACCGTAGCCGGCCGCCGCAGGGCAGTGGCGAAGAAGTAAAAACTGAAGGTGAGAGGCTAGAGGCCTGGGCGATGGGAGCGTGCTGATCTCACAGGCGTTTCGCTCAGCCCCTGGCTTCGAGACTCCAGGGTTTAGACGAGGAGCACAGGATGGCAGAGACCAAAGTAAAAGGCGCGACAGGTGCCCAGTCCCAGGCGACGGCAGGGACTGGGGCTGTTCCGAAGAAGCGGGCCGCCCGGGGGGCCAAGAAGCGCGAAAAGAGAGTTGTCCCGCGGGGGCAAGCCCACATCCAGTCCACTTTCAATAACACTATCGTGACGATAACCGATCCCCAGGGCGGGGTCATCGCCTGGGGAAGCGCCGGGCAGAGCGGATTCAAGGGCTCCCGCAAGAGCACCCCCTTCGCGGCCCAGATGGCGGCGGAAGGAGCGGCCCGTCGAGCCCAGGATGTGGGCATGCGCCAGGTAGAGGTGTACGTGAAAGGTCCGGGAACCGGACGCGAGGCGGCAATTCGTGCCTTGCAGGCCGCTGGCCTCATGATCACCTCCATCACCGATGTGACGCCGATCCCTCATAACGGCTGTCGGCCCCCCAAACGTCGGCGGGTATGACGGGTTCTTGATTTCAGGTGACACTTGGTTTCATGTGACAGAGTGGAGGAGCAATGGCAAGATACATTGGGCCGGTCTGCAAGCTGTGCCGGCGCGAGGGAACCAAGCTTTTCTTGAAGGGAGATCGCTGCTTGACGCCCAAGTGTGCGGTGGAGCGGCGTGCCTATGCGCCGGGGGCCCACGGCCAACGGCGCCGGAAACCGTCGGAGTACGCTGTTCAACTGCGGGAAAAGCAAAAGGCGCGACGCATCTATGGCCTCCTGGAGCGGCAGTTCAAACGCCACTTCAGCGAAGCGGAGCGGCGCCCTGGCGCCACGGGCGAGAATCTCCTGCAGATTTTGGAGATGCGGCTGGACAACATCATCTATCGCCTGGGCCTGGCTGATTCACGGGCCCAGGCCAGGCAACTGGTGAGACATGGTCATTTCAACCTCAATGGCGTCAAAACCAACGTGCCATCCTGCCTGCTCAAGCCGGGCGATGTGGTGACGCTGAGAGAGTCGAGCCGGGAATCCGAATACTTCAAGGGGATTGCCAAGGACATAGCCCGGAAGTCAATTCCCACCTGGCTCAGCATGGATGCCAGGACGCTTTCTGGGCGCGTGCAGTACATGCCCGTCAGAGCGGAGATCGACATGGCGCTGAGTGAGCAATTGATTGTCGAGTACTATTCGCGCTAGGTTTCAGGGCTACGATGCCCTGTTTTCTTTACTAGTAAATAAGCGCCACGCCTGTGGCGGTTTGTCTTTGGTAATTGAGGAGGCTGTCTCTTGATCGATGTTGTTTTACCCAAGATAGAATGCGTTGCCAGGGCTGAGAACTACGGCCGGTTTGTCATTGAACCCCTGGAGAGTGGTTATGGCATCACCCTGGGCAACGCCTTGCGACGCATCTTGCTGTCTTCCTTGCCTGGAGCGGCGGTGACTGCCATCCGCATGGACGGCGTTTACCACGAATTCTCTACAATTCCCCACGTCAAGGAAGATACCACGGAGATCATCCTGAACGTCAAACAGATACGGCTGCGGTGCTTTGCCGATCACCCGGTCCGCCTGTACATCTCCGCTGAGGGCGAGGGGGAGATAACTGCGGGTGACGTTGAATGTCCAAGCGAGGTGGAGATCATCAACAAAGGCTTACACTTGTTGACCCTGGATTCACCGGAGGCCCAGATCGACATGGAGCTGACGGTGGAGAGAGGCAAGGGATACGTGCCGGCAGAGCAGCGGGAGGGCTTGCCCATCGGCACCATCCCGGTGGATGCCATTTTCAGCCCAGTGCGCAAGGTTAACTTCTTTACGGAACACACCCGTATTGGCCAGGTCACCACTTTTGATCGCTTGACCATGGAGATATGGGTGGATGGCAGCATCCAGCCCGACGAGGCCCTCAGCCGTGCTGCAGGCATCCTGGTGCAGCACTTCTCGCTCATTGCCGAGATGGGCAAGACTGTGGCTCTCGGTGACAAACGGCCCTTGAGCCCCATCGCCATCCCGGCCAGATTGTATGAGACCCCCATCGAGGAGCTGGACCTTTCGGTAAGGGCGTACAACTGTTTGAAGCGTTCGGGCATCTCCAAGGTTGGGCAGATACTGGAGATGAACGAGGCCGATCTCCTGGCGGTGCGCAACTTCGGCCGCAAGTCCTTGGAGGAACTGATGGAGCGGTTGGCCCTGCGAGGCTTCCTGCCTACATCCCCTGCTCAGGCCGAGGCGGCCCTGCGCGGGGAGAACAACGAAGAGGTCCCTGTCATGGAGCAGGGAGAGGGGGATAGCGCTCAATGAGACATCGAATTGGCGGTCGCCAACTGGGCCGGCCTACCGATCAGCGGCTAGCGCTTTATCGGAATCTGATAACCGACCTCTTGCGATACGAGAAGATAAACACCACCGAGGCCAAGGCCAAGGAGGTCCAGGCTCAGGTGGAGAAGCTCATCACCAAGGCCAAAAGGGGCGACTTGCATTCCCGCCGGCAGTGCCTGGCCGCGGTGTCGGATCCAACCATTGTCGAAAAGCTTTTTACGTTAATCGGTCCCAGGTATGCTGATAGAGCTGGAGGCTACACTCGTATTACGAAGCTGGGTCCCCGGCTGGGCGATGCGGCTCCGATGGCGGTTATCGAGCTGGTCTAGCGCGGTATAGGTCAGGCGCTAGGCCTTTTCGCCGTCAGGTGAAGTAACCTACGATGCGAAATCTGATGCTGCTGGTGGAGTACGATGGCACCGATTACCAGGGTTTTCAGTGGCAGGTGGGCCGACCCACGATCCAGGGGGGGTTAGAGAAGGCCCTGGAGGCGGTGACTGGCCAGCGCACCCGGGTGATCGGGGCCGGGCGCACCGACGCCGGGGTTCACGCGCGGGGGCAGGTGGTGAGTTGTAGGAGCGGGACGGCATTGTCCCCCGACCAACTCCGCAGCGCATTGAACGCAAGGCTGCCCAAAGACATCGCCGTTAAGGCCATAAGCCCGGCGGCCGAGGGATTCCACACTCGTTTCGCCGCCAAGAGCAGGGAATACCGGTATACGATCTGGAACTCCAACGTTCGGTCGCCGCTGGCGTGGCGTTATGCCTTTCACTTCAGCAAGCCTCTGGAGGCCGAGGCCATGCACACAGCGTGCCGTTCTTTGATCGGCACCCATGACTTCGCCTCTTTCGGCAGCAGGCTTTGGGAGAGGGGCACCACTCAGCGTACGGTATATCGAGCGGAGTGCTGGCGGGAAGGCGATTTTGTCTATGTGGAAGTGGAGGCCAATGCTTTTCTAGCCCAGATGATGCGGGGCATAGTGGGAACCCTGATCTGGGTGGGGGAGGGCCGGCTGCGGCCGGAGGATTTCCAGCACATCCTGGAGGCTCGGGACCGACGGCTGGCCCGAAATCTGGCCCCGCCTCAGGGCCTATGCTTGATGAGGATTGTCTATTGAGATTTGCGGCAGTTTGGCCACGCCAATGGAGGGATTCATGAAGACGTATACCGCCAGGGCGGCGGATATCCAGCGCCGGTGGCACCTGATCGACGCTGAGGGAAAAACGTTGGGGCGGTTGGCCTCAGAGGTGGCTCAATTGCTCAAGGGCAAGCACAAGCCGGCCTATACCCCACACCTGGACCTGGGCGATTTCGTGGTGGTGATCAATGCGGCCAGGGTGAAGGTGACGGGGAATAAGCTGGAGGACAAGTTCTACTACCGCCACTCCGGCTACCCCGGCGGGTTCCGAAAGGTAAGCCTGCGCGACAAGCTGGCGGCCAGGCCGGAGGCGGTGGTGGAGGAGGCAGTGAGGGGCATGTTGCCACACAACCGCCTGGGCGAGGCGATGTCCAGGAAGCTCAAGGTCTATGCAGGGCCTGAGCATCCACATCAGGCACAATTTGCCGGGCAGGAGAGAGAATCCCACGAAGGGGAGGTCCGATGACGGAGAAGAACTACTACTGGGGGACTGGCCGGCGGAAGACCGCCGTGGCCCGGGTGCGTCTGGCAGCGGGGGTTGGCGATGTCATCGTCAACGGGAAGCCGTTGGGCGAGTATTTCCCCCGGGAAACGTTGGCCTCTTTGGTGATGGGGCCATTGAAGGCGACTGGGGCCGAAGGCAAGTATCAGATCTCGGTCAAGGTGGAGGGTGGAGGGGTTCCCGGACAGGCCGGGGCGGTGAGCCACGGCATCGCCAGCGCACTGGCCGAGGCCGATGAGTCCCTGCGGCCCATCCTGCGCAAGGGGGGCTTTTTGACCCGGGACCCGCGGATGAAGGAACGCAAGAAGCCCGGCCTCAAGCGCGCCCGGAAAGCACCACAGTACACCAAGCGATAGACCAGCCATATGGCACCGTATTCGCAATCCTCCCCGCCTCTGGTTCACCGGCTGGGAGGATTGTTTTTGTTATGTGTTACCCTTACCTGGCGGCCTGTCGTTCGATACGTTGATGGCCCTGGTTTATCGTGTCTCCGAGGGGAGTCTTGAAGAACTCGGTACGGCCTGGATATCGATGGACCAGGAGT
>JACQYG010000188.1 GCA_016208345.1 Chloroflexota bacterium | reverse complement strand
TCCATTCCCTGGTAGAAAGCGGCGTGAAAGGTCACGCTCTCAGCGCCACAGATGGCCCCTATCCGGGCCGATTGACAGATACGCTCCCGGCTGGCGGCCAGCTTCTCCGGATCCCGGGAGTTCAGGTTGATGTAGTACGGCGCGTGGACCGTGAGCCGCACGCCATTAGCCTCCGCCGCCTGGCGCACCAACCCTGCTTCCTTCTCGCCCATGCGCACACCCTGGACGAACTCCAGCTCCATGGCGCCCAGGCCCAGCTCCCGAACCCTTTCGATGCCTCCCACGCTGGAGTGCTTTTTCGCGCTAACGGGCACGCCAGCAGGGCCGAAAACCAGTCCCTCCATGGCCCTCTCCTTTCCACGCAGGCCGGCCGAGCGCTCTTCGCTAGGCCCTTTGCTCCTCCAGGGCGGCGATGGTCTCCCGGCAAAAAGCCGGCAGATCCTGAGGCAGGCGGGAGGTGATCAGGTTCCCATCACGGACCACCTCCTGATCCACGTAGGTGGCCCCCGCATTGATCACATCGTCTTTAATGGCGCTGACGCAGGTCATGGTGCGGCCCGACAGGATCTTTGCCGAGACCAACACCGAGCCAGCGTGACAGATGGCCGCCACCACCTTGCCTTGCTCGAACATATCCTTGACGAAACTGAGCACCGCCGGGTACCGGCGCAGGCGGTCCGGCGCCCAGCCCCCGGGGATGACCACTCCGGCGAAATCCTTGGCCTCGGCCTTATCCGCCGCCATGGCCGCCTCCACCGGATAGCCGTGCTGGCTGGTGTAGGTGTTCTTGCTGCCGGTCCCCACCACCACGGTTTCGGCCCCAGCCTCCCGGAGCCGCAAGAGGGGATACCAGAGCTCCAGGTCCTGATAGTTGTCCTCAGCCAGCACCGCCACCCGCTTGCCTTGCAGGGTCATAGCTATACCTCCTCGAAGGTGCTAGAGGCTCTCACCTTGCTTCAACTTCTCCGCGGCAGCCAAGCCCGCTGCCAGGGCTTTCAGGTTCAGTTCCTCAGTGCCTTTGGGGGCCCTGGAGGCCACGGCCGACCTGATGGCCTGGGCCGAGACCAGGCCAGTGAGCCCCACCAGGAGGCCCAAAGCCGCGATGCTGGCAGTGAAGGTCTTGCCAGTGAACTCCCGGGCAATGGCGGTAATGGGGACTGAATAGACCCGCCCCTCAGACACTTGCGTCACGTGGGCAGAATCCACTACGATGATGGCATCCTTTTGCACGCCAGGTCCATATTTATTGTAGGCCTCCTGTGCCATGGCCAGGAGCAGGTTGGGCGCCAGCACCTTGGGATAGTCGATCTCCTCCTGACTGATGATCACGTCCGACATGCTGGGCCCGCCTCGGGTCTCCGCCCCGTAGGATTGCGTCTGCACGGCGTTCTTTCCGTCGTAGATGGCTGCCGCCTCCGCCAGGATCATGCCCGCCAACACCAGGCCTTGACCGCCAACCCCGGCTAGACGCACCTCGTATCGGCTATCCACGGCCGCCCTCCTTCCCCTGCGCTCTAGCCACCAGCGCCTGGTAGGCCTCCAGGTACTCGGGCAGCTCCCGGTCCACCAGCACACCGCGCACTATCTTGCCTCTGTCATCATCGCCCTTTACCTGGCTGATGCCTATGGTGTTATCCCGTTGCCAGCGCAACATCTCCGAGGCCTGCCCCATCTGGTTCAGCTTACCGTAGTGTACGTGGCAATTGCTGATGACCTCCACCACGGAAAACCCTTTTTTCTTGAGGGCCTGTCCTAGGAGCTTCACCAGCTCCACCACATGGAAGACCGTACCCCGAGCCACAAAAGGTGCCCCAGCGGCCTGGGCCAGCTTCACGATGTCGAAGGGCTGCTCCACATGGCCATAAGTCGAGGTCTCGGTAATGGCCCCGAATGGGGTGGTGGGCGAGTATTGCCCGCCGGTGAGCCCGTAGATGCCGTTGTTGACCACGATGGCCGCGAGATCGACGTTTCGACGGGCGGCGTGGATGAAATGATTGCCGCCGATGGCCAGGGCGTCACCGTCACCCATGATGGTTATCACCTTCAACTCCGGCCGTGCCAGCTTCAGACCCGTGGCGAAGGCCAGGGCCCGACCGTGGGTGGTGTGCAGGCCGCCGAAATCGGCATACACCGGCATGCGGCCGGTACAGCCGATCCCCGAGACCAGGGCGATGTGGTCCTTCGATATCCCCAGGCTGGATATGGCACGCAGGAGCGCGCCCAGGACCACACCGATGCCGCAACCGGGACACCACACGCTGGGAAAGCGCTTCTTGGGCCGAAGGTATTCGCGGATATGCACGTTTTGTTGCGCCGTCATCTAACCTTCTAAGGCCTCCAGGATCTGCTGAGGCTGGATCATCTCGCCGTCATAGCGGTGTACCCCCACCACCTGGGCCCTGCCTCGAGCAATACGTTCCACCTCCAGGCGCATCTGGCCCCGGTTCATCTCGGCCACCACCAGCCGCCTGACTCCTTGAGCCAGCCGGTCCATCTGGCCCTCCGCTGAGGGCCAGATGGTGATGAGCTGCAGGCATCCCACCCGCTTCCCCCCTTGCCGGGCCAGGCCCACTCCTTCCAGCCCGGGCCTGCATAGCCGATCCTCCAGGGGGTCTTCCCGAAAGGGCGGCTGGCCCCTCCCGCGGGCCACGAGGAGGTGCCGTCCAGCGCGCCGTTGATATAGACATGCGTTTTACCCCCGGCGCGGTCCACCACTCCCGCCAGGTGGTGCCATTCCCCGATCCGGAGGGGCTTCTGGCTCACGGC
>JACQYG010000187.1 GCA_016208345.1 Chloroflexota bacterium | reverse complement strand
GTGGATGGTATAGGGATCATCGCCGGGGAAACGCTGCAAGAGGACCTGCACCGCTTGCAGACGTCGCAGGTCTTCTTTTTGGTCTCCCAGCCGGGGCAGCGTGATGCGGACATAGCAGATAGGGGAGGCCCGCTCCGCGCTTTTGGGGCACTGCTTCTCCGGTGGCACCAGGCCACGGTCAACCGGTGGCCCTTGTGGCTGGTTCAGGAGTTCAACTCCTGAACAACGGGGGGTTACAGCCAGCTGGTACTCCTCAGCGGCATCACAGAGGATCTGGGGTTTCTCCGACCGCATCTCCACCTTGCCGCTCACCAGCACGATGCGGTTCTCCTGCCAGAGCTCCTCGGTCTTCTGGTAGACCCGGGGGAAAACGGTGACCTCGATGCCCCCCTGGACATCCTCTAGTTGCACGAAGGCCATGGGCTCGCCCTTCTTGGTGGTGATGCGCCGCGCTGAGGAGACCCTGCCCAGCACCGTGACCCCCTGGCCGTCCATCTCCCCATCGATCTGCCCGCACAGGAGCGCCGTGCTCCCCTTCACTTGCTCCGCCACCTGATGCAAAGGGTGTTCGGAGATGTAGAAGCCCAAAAGCTCCTTTTCCCAGGCCAGCTTTTCCCGATGCTCCACCTCAGGCACCTCTGGCAGCGCCAACAAAGAGGGGGAGGCCTCGCCGGGCAAATAGTCAAACATGCTGGCCTGGCCCGCCAGGCTGGCTCGTTGGGCGGTCTGCCCCAGGCTGATCAGGCGGTCCAGGGAGGCGAGCATCTGGCCCCGTTTCCCCAGGCCATCCAGGGCACCGGCCTTGATCAGGCTTTCCAGCACTCGCTTGTTGGCAGCCTGTAGAGTAGCCCGCCGGCAGAAGTCATCCAGGCTTTGGAAAGGCCCGCCACTATCCCGGGCGGCGATGATCTCCTGCACCGGCCCCTCGCCCACGTTCTTGATGGCCGCCAGTCCAAAGCGGATGCCCTGGGGAGGCGTGTCCTCGATGGTGAACGTGGCCTGGCTGCGGTTGATGTCAGGAGGCAAAACCGGGAGGCCCAAACGGCGACACTCGACCACGGCGGTGACGATCTTGTCGGTGTTGCCCAGGGCGCTCTCCAACACCGCCGTCATGTATTCCACCGGGTAGTTGGCCTTGAGATAGGCTGTCTGATAGGCCACCATGGCGTAGCAGGCAGCGTGGGAGGCATTGAAGGCGTATCCGGCGAAGGGCTGGATCAGGTCAAAGATCTTCACCGCCAACTCCTGATCGTAGCCCTGCTTGCGGGCGCCGGCGATGAAGTTCTCCCGCTCTTTCTTCATCTCCTCGGGCTTCTTTTTGCCCATAGCTCGACGCAGGATATCCGCCTGGCCCAGGGAATAGCCAGCGATGGCCCGGGCGATGAACAGCACCTGATCCTGATAGACTAGGACCCCATAGGTTGGCTTTAGTATCGATTCCAGAGCAGGATGAAGGTAGGAAATAGGTATCTCCCCGTGCTTGGCTTTGATGAAGGTCGGTATGTGGGCCATGGGGCCTGGGCGATACAGGGCCACCATGGCTGCCAGGTCGCTGACCGAGGTGGGCCGTAGCTCCTTGATGTAGCGGCGCATGCCCGCGCCCTCCAGTTGGAAAACCCCAGTGGTCTCGCCCTCGCTGAGCATGGCAAAGGTCCGGGCATCATCCAGGGGAAGGCGCTGCCAATCCAGCGACAGGCCCTGGTTCTCTTTCACCAGTTCCACCGTGCGCCCCAGAATGGTCAGGTTGGCCAGGCCCAGGAAGTCCATCTTGAGCAGGCCGATCTTCTCCAGGGCTCCCATGTGATACTGGGTCATCACCCCTTCTTCGTCCTTGCTTACCCGCAACAGGGGGACGTGCTCGATGAGGGGGTCCCGGGAGATGACCACGCCAGCGGCATGGGTGGAGGCGTGACGGGCGACGCCCTCCAGGCTCTTGGCAGTGTCGATGAGCCGGCGGATGGCCTGGTCGCCCTCGTACTTCTCTCGAAGCTCTCGGTTCTCAGCCATGGCCCGGTCGATGGTTATGCCCACCGGCAGGGCTGGCACCAGTTTGGCCACCGAGTCCACCACCGGCAACGGGTAGCCGAGGACCCTCCCCACGTCGCGGATGGCCGCCCGGGCCCCCAGGGTGCCGAAGGTGATGATCTGGGCCACGTGCTCGCGGCCGTATTTGCTGGTCACATAATCGATCATCTCCCCCCGGCGGTTGTCGGCAAAATCCACGTCGAAGTCCGGCATTTCCTTGCGCTCCACGTTCAGGAAGCGCTCGAAGGCCAGGTTGTTGGCCAGGGGATCGATATCGGTGATGCCCAAGCTGTAAGAGACAATGCTGCCCGCGGCAGAGCCCCTCAGGCCAAAGGGGATGCCACGCCGGCGGGCGTAGGAGATGAAATCCCAAACGATCAAGAAATAGAGGGCCAATCCGGTCTGTTCGATAACCGAGAGCTCGTACTGGAGCCTTTGCTCCACCTCAGGGGTGATCGGCTCGTACCGCTCCCTGATACCCTCCTGGCAGAGATGCCGCAGATATGATTCCGGGGTGAAGCCATGGGGAACCGCGAACTCGGGCAGGTGCAGCCGGCCCGAGTCGAGCTTCAGGTTACAGGCCTCGGCGATGACCCGAGTGTTATCCAGGGCCTTGGGCACCTCAGAGAAAATGGCCTCCATCTCCTGGGGGCTGCGCAGGTAATAGCCACTGCCCTCCATTCGCATGTGCTTGGGATCGCCAAGGGTGGTATTGGTTTGAATGCACAGGAGGATCTCCTGGGAAGAGGCGTCGCCTGGTTCCACATAGTGCACGTCGTTGGCAGCCACCAGGGGAATGCCCGACTCGC
>JACQYG010000186.1 GCA_016208345.1 Chloroflexota bacterium | reverse complement strand
GTATACAAGAACGCAGAGCTCGCAGAGATCTCAATAATTTCTCAGCGGTCTCAGCGGGCTCTGCGGTAAAACTCTCGCTACTCCCAGGAAATTCCACCGGTCCCGCTCCGGTAAAGGCCCCGCTCCGTCCCGGCGTAGAGCACCTGAGGATCGGTTGGGTCTATGGCCAGGGCGGTCACGCCCAGCCCGCCCAGGCCGGTGCTGGCTGGCCCCCAGTTGTTGCCGCCGTCGTTGCTCTTGAAGACGCCTTTAGGTCCACCCACGTACATCACGCTGGGTTTCAGGGAGTCGATCGTCACGCTGTTCAGGGGGATCTTCCATATCCCGCCGGCAATGGGCAGCCAGACGTCACCGCCGTCGGAGGACCGATAGAGCCCCTCGGTCGTAGCCGCGAAGATGACCCCGGGCCGCTGGTAGTGCAGCGCCAGGGCGTTAACCGCTGCCTCCAGCGATCCCACTGCTGACCAGTCCGCGCCGCCGTTAACCGAACGATAGACCTCGCCGCTGCGAGTCCCGGCGAAAACGGTCGGAGAGCCCTCCCCAGACCCAGGCTTGCCCGGGGTGGGGTCAATAGCCAGGGCGGTGATAGCCATATTTGGCCTTATCCCGCTCTCCACTGGCGCCCAACTGGCTCCGCCATCCAGGCTCTTGTGCACTCCTTTGGCGGTTCCGGCATAGACCGTGTTGGGCCGGTTGGGGTCCACGGCCACGGCGTAGACGTCCACGCCCTTCAATGGGGTGGCTGCCCAGCGTTGTCCGCCATCCACGCTCTTGTAGAGCACGCCTCCTGGATATGACCTTTCGCCGTCAGTGCCGGCGTAGAGCACGCTGGGACTCGCGGGATCCATGGCCAGGGCCCGGACCTTCAGCGGGTGCATGATGCCGGCGTTGGCCGCCACCCAGTTGCCCGCCGCCTGGGTGCGTTTAAGGACGCCGTTGGCCGCGCCTACGTATAAAGTGGTGGGGTTGCGGGGGTTGACCAGGATGACGCTGGGCGCCTGAACCACGGCGGGGGGCAATGCGGTGGGCGTAGGCGTGGGCGGGTAGACCGGGACCGGCTGTACCGCCAGGGTCGGTGGCTGGCCGCTCCAGACGAAGCTGGTCCCGGTGGCCATCCTCCTGGCTTCCCCGCCACCAGTGGGCTGGGCCCAGACCTCACCGTGCCGCACGAAGCCGATCCACTTGCCGTCCGGCGACCAGGCCACGGGCTGGTGATAGTCGCCGCGCTTGTAAACCTGGCTTCCAGTCTCCACATCCCAGACGTAGAAAGTGCTGGGACGGGCACTTTCCGGTGCGTAGAAGGCGCCGTAGAGCAGGGATTTCCCATCCCAAGACCAGCACAGGTAGGGGTCCTGCTCGAAGGGCTCGTCTCCGGTTGTTGCCTGGCGGCGATTGCTGCCATCGGCGTTGATGACATAGACCCGGGCGTTGAAAGTGTAGGCGATGAACCGGCCGTCGGGGGACCAGGCCGGGCTCTCTCCACCCGCGCTGGTCAACTGGATCTGATCGCTGCCATCGGGGTACATCACCCAGACCTGAGACCGGCCGCCGCGTTTCGCTGAGAAGACGACGCGCCGACCGTCAGGAGACCAGGAGGGGCTGGAGCCATCGCCCAGGTCCCGCGCTTCCGCTCCCCGACCACGGGCCAGGACGATCACGCTTTCCTCACCACCCCGGCGTTGGGAGTAAAGGATAGCGCTGCCGTCGGGGGACCAGGCCCGGGTCCCGACCTGGCCCTGGCCCACGAGCTGACGCTGGCCGGAGCTGGAGCTCACCGCATAAATCGGCAGGTTCGGACCCTTGCCCAACTCGGTCATCAAGAACCACTCCCCGTCGGGCGATGGGGCGACCATCTCGCCGCTTCCCACGAAGAGAAGCTTCTTCCCGCTGCCGTCAGCATTCATCAGGTAAGCCCGACCCTTGGAAAATAGCATCAGGCGTCCGGGCAGTGGTGGCCGGACACCGACGGAGAGAGGGTTCGACCGGAAGGATCTATCAGCGACAAGAAGGCAGAGGATCACCGAGGCCGCCAAAGTAGCTGACCACGCCAGCCTCCGCGAAGCACCACGGTTGCCGGCCCAGGAGCTGGCGGCGTGGAGGCACCAGGGAAGGAGGCCGATCACCACCAGACACAGGTAAATCCCCTTCATCTCATCCTGGGTCAGGCTCTGTTCTCCGGCATCCACGAAGGTCCAGGCTGCCCAGGGAGAGGTCAGGACCCCCATCAACGCCGCCACCACCCCGGCCTTGACCCGGGCCAGGCTCAAGAGCCTCCGGGCCAAGAAGAAGTTATAGCCGGCGATGGCCAGCATCGGCAGCGACATGGTCAGGCCCAGGAGCCGCCAGGGGTGCTCTTCCAGGGTGAGGTCCACGCGGCCGACCAGCCAGGCCAGCAGGCCGCCGTAGGCCAGGTCGATGAGCGCGCCGCCGACAGTGGCCCACAGGGCCAGCCGCAAGAGCCTCTTTTGCCCCACCTCGGCCGAGACCTCCAGCAGGACCAGTGCCCCGGCCAGGACGAAGGTATTCCAGATGTAGTCGCCCAGGAGCACCAGGGGCACCGTAGCCACGGCTAACCACCTGGGCGCCATAAAGTAGAAGGGCAATAGGGGAGGGAAAAGGTTCAGGACCCTTGAGCTTCTCGTCTCGTCCATGTCTCGGTTCACCGCGGCTTACAGAGGATCTCTTTCACCCTCAAGCTGAAGAAATCCTGGGCGTGAGCTGGCTGGAGCACCACCGCGGTGTCGGCGCCCCGCCCAGTACCGGCGATGGCGATGACCTCCTCATCGGTGCGCGCCAGCCCGGCGTCCGCGGCCATGAGGGCCATCTCGCAGGCCACCTTCAATCCCTCACCCAGCACCCGCAGCGTGAAGGCGATGATCTCCTCGGTTTGATAGGTATTGAGCCGGCGCCGCACCGCCCGGCCCACGCCGCCAAAGGCATGGGTAGCGGTTAAGATGGTGGCGCCATGCTCCAGGATCTCCCGGCGCCTTTCCGCGGCCAGCTCCTGGGTGTTCGGTCCTCGGAAGCCCGTGGAATGCGTCACCACCACCAGGTCAAACCCGGTAAAATATCGGGCCGCCGCGGCCCCCGTATCGCCCTTAGTGGTGGCCACCAGGATGGTCTTGATCTCCAACTCCTGGGCCCGGTTCCTGGCGATCTCGAAGGTCCGCTGGGTGTTGGCGGCCCCGGCCTCCGCGAAGTACACGGTCTCCACCCTGATCTCAGGCATCTCCTCTACCCGCCAGGCCGGGTCCCGGCAGCGCTGTCTCTCCTTTCCTGGTCAGTCGCCGGTAGAGGGACTGCAGTTGTGCCGGTGAGAGCTGTTTCCCGCTCTCGAAGTATTCCACTGCCACCTGTCCAATGGCCCAGGTCCCGGCCGCGGCGATGCCCCCGGAGATCGCCCAACCCGGCCCCGGCAGGGCCTTGGCCGCCGCTTGAGCCAGGTAGCGCAGGAAAACCCCGGTGGCGATGGTAGCTACCAGCTCCCGGGCATGGTCAGCGGTCATGGGCTCGCCGTAGATAGCGGCTATCCTCAGCACCAGGCGCACCTGGTTGGCGATGAGAAAGGGAATGTCGACGCCAGGGATGGGCTCAGCCCCCACCAGGGCGCTGGTGCCCGCGGCGTTGCGGATAGCCCGGTGGGCTGCCTGGCGGCGATATGCCGGGAGCTCGCGCCCAAGGGCCACGGCCAGGGGAGGGTGGGCATCCACCACCCGGGGCATCAACATGGTAGCCACGTTGCGGCCGTTCCGGGCACAAATGGGGACCACCGGCACGCCCAGCTTGTGCACCAGGTCATCGCGGATGAGAGCCAGATCGCGCTTCACCAAGTCAATCTTGTTCAGGGCCACGATGACCGGCTTGCCGGTGAGATGTACCTGTTGAAACAAAGAGAAGTCGGCCTGGCGGATGCCTGCCGCTGCGTCCAAGAGTAAAACCACCACGTCAGCCCGCTCCACTCCCGACAGGGCGATCTGGGCCCGCTCTACGCCGCTGACCTCACCGAAGCCTGGGGTGTCGATGAGAGTGATGGGGCCCAACTCCTCCGTCACCAGCTCTTTAGTGGTGCCCGGCAGGGCCGACACCCGGGAGACCTCTCGCCCCTGCAGCAGATTAAACAGGGTGGACTTTCCCGAGTTCACCGGGCCGATGATGGCAACCTTGGCCTCGGCCTCCCGGCTGATCTCGTCCCGCATGGCCTCCCAATCCAGGGAATTGAGCAGTGAGCGGATCTCCTGCATGACCGTAGGGATCTTCGGCAATTCCACCTCCCAGGTCTGGCTCATTCCCGTGGCGCAAGCCATCCCCGAACGACTCTACCACGGATCACCCAGATTGGGGAACTGATCCGTGAAACCTGTTCCTGACAGGTTCAGGAATCTATGAAATCTGTGGTTGCTCGTTAACCGCCAGCGGAGGCCCGCATAATATAGCAAATTGAGGCGAAAATTACCAGTGAGCATTTGCCTTATCGCTACGCCGCTATATATGGCCAATGGCTGATAGCTGATGGCAGATAGCAGCTAGCGGCTCCCTGCCCTCTGCTCCCTGCTACTTGCTCCCTGTCCAGCACTGCCGCCTTGGTCCCGCTGTACAGGCCCACCGCGGCCAGCCCCGTTGCCAGGCCGGCCAACAGCGCCCCAGCCGCAGCCACCGGACCGCCCGCCGCAGGCGGGCCGCCCACGTAGGTGCCCAAGAGGTTCAGCGTCATCCCGAT
>JACQYG010000032.1 GCA_016208345.1 Chloroflexota bacterium | reverse complement strand
ATTGGCATCCAGTCGCGGTCAGTTGCTACCAGGTCTGACGCACTGAAAGCCGAGCGATGGGCTGATGAGTGCTATGCCGGAGCGTGAATGCAGAGAATTCCGATTGGGGAATTGAAACGTGAGAAACCAGGCTTCTTCAAGAAACCTGGTTTCTGCGTCAACAGGCCCTGTACAGGCTATTGACATTCCCAACGATATGGGTTATACTCCTGGCGTTAGATCCTCAGAAAGGAGAGAGCACTGATGCGAGACGGAGTGGCTGGCACCTGCCGTATTCGCCGGCCGCTTGGCGGCGCTGCCGCTTTCCGGTGTCGCATTGTGCCCATCTCCAGGTAGACATAAGCACCCTCGAGCCGTGGGCCAATGCGCAGGATAGCGCGAAATAAACGGTCCACGGCTTTTTTGTTGCCCTTCCAACCTGCCTTCGCCCCCGAAGATCACCGATGGCCAAGCACCCGAGCCGTGGGCCTCCAGCCACGGCTTATTTTATCCTCTTATTTTATCCTCAAGGAGAGCCCTATGGATGACTTGGCGCTGGTGGTCGATGGGGCGACCAAAAGGTTTCACTCCGGCTCCTGGAAAGGATGGTCAATCCCCGGCCTGGTCCCCCGGAACGGCAAGGCCAAAATGGTCACCGCGGTGGACCAGGTGAGCTTCTCGGTGCGGCGCAACGAGATCTTCGGCGTCCTGGGAGCCAACGGGTCGGGCAAGTCCACCCTCATCCGCCTGATCGCCACCTTGCTCATCCCGGACCAAGGGCGGATCAGCGTCTTCGGCCTGGACGTGACCAGGGAAGAGATGCGGGTGAAGAGGCTAATTAACCGGGTGTCCGTGGACGCGGCCTTCTTCAAGAAGCTCTCGCCCATGGAGAACCTGATGTACGCCGCCCGGCTCTACGACATGGACGCTCGCTGCGCCCGTAAGCAGGCAGTGGAGATACTGAACCAGTTGGGCATTAGGGCTGAGAGCATCTACAGCCCCCTGGCGAACATGTCCCGGGGCATGCAGCAGAAGGTGGCCATCGCCCGGGCCTTTCTCACCGCGCCCATCCTGCTCCTCCTGGACGAGCCCACCACCGGCCTGGACCCGCGCTCCCGGCGCGAGGTCCAGGAGTTCATCCTGAACCTGAGACCAGCCCACGATGCCACCATCGTCCTCACCACCCACGACATGGAGGAGGCCGACCGGCTCTGCAATCGCATCGCCATCATCGATAACGGCCGGGTGGTGGCCCTGGACACGCCCCAGGGCCTGAAGGCCCTGGTGGCCCGCGGCAACGGCCGCGACCCCACCCTGGAGGACGTCTTCATGGACCTCACCGGCAAGAGCCTCCAGGAGGAAGGCGAGAGAGAAGGATAAAAGGAGACGCCAATGACCACTCTGGGGCATGAGCTGAGGGCTTCCTACGCCTTTGTGGAGCGCAACTTCAACCTGGTGAAGCGTTACTGGGGTTGGGAGGTGGTCTGGCTCGTCTACTCGGTGGTGAACGCCCTCTCCATCACCTACATCGGCGCAGCCATGGAGCGCATCTCCGGTGCCCGGGTGGACACCAGCTACCTGGTGCTTTTCCTGATGGTAGGCACCCTGGTGTGGCACTACCTGGCCGTGGTCTTCGACAGCGTGTCTTCCATGATCTCCTGGGAGCGTTGGGAGGGCACCATCGAGTATACCTTCATGGCCCCGGTGAAGCGCCTGACCCAGATGTTGGGCACCTGTGTGTTCTCCATCGTGTACGGCATGCTGCACACCGCTGTCATCTTGACCGTGGTGGCGTTCTTCTTTAAAATAGACCTGAGCCAGGCCAATCTCCTGGGCGGCGTCCTGGTGCTCCTGGCGGGGAGCCTCTCTTTCATCGGCATGGGCATCATGGCCTCGGTGTTGCCGCTCTTGTTCACCGAGCGTGGTGCCCAGATGACCAACGTGATCCAGGCGGTGCTGCTATTGATCTCTGGGGTGTACTACCCCATCCAGGCCTTGCCCGACTGGCTGCACCCGGTGGCCCGGCTTTCGCCTGCCACCTACGTCCTGGAGGGGATGCGCCAGAGCCTCCTGCACAACGCCGACCTGGCTTCCCTTTGGGGATTCGTGCTGCCGCTGGTGCTGAGCGGCCTGTTGGCCATACCCCTGGGCATGGCCGTCTTCGATTGGGGCGAGCGCTACGCCAAGCGCACCGGCAAGCTCAAGAGAAGCGGCTAGGTCAAGGGCGCAGGCATGGAAGGCACGGCTAGAGATCCTTCAAGGGTGCCGCGGAAAGCTGAGCCGCCGGCACCGGGCGCCCGAATTCGTTCGGGTAACCCGTCCCCGGCAGATCAGGGCATCCACGGGTAGAGATCGCTATAATGACTCCGCTGAAAGAACTCAGATTGAACCGCAGAGCACGCTGAGCACGCTGAGTTTTCCCCCCACCCCGGCCCTCCCCGTCGACGGGGAGGGCGAGGGTGGGGCTCAGCGTTCTCGGCGGTGAGGGGAGGCTTTTTTCAGGAAAGTCTATGATCGCTTTTAGAAACTTTCGGGTCAGCGACGCTGAGGGCGTCGTGACGCTCACCAACGAGTGCAGCGCGGCCGATCAACTGGACGAGCCGACCTCCCTGGCCGAGTTCCAAGACCAAATGATGGCTCCAAATGCCGATTTCGAGCGAGATCTCCTCGTCGCCGTAAGCCAGGGCCACCTGGTCGGCTTCGTGAACGTGTGGATAGAGCCAACGCGCCGAGGTATCCTCAGGCTCCGGGTTCATCCTGGCTTCCGGAACCGAGGGATCGGCACCGCCCTGATGGGGTGGGCGTTGGAGCATGCCGGGGAAATGGATTTGGCCCTGGTCGATGCGCCGATCAAGGCCAGGCTCACTGGCCAGCAGGCATTTCTCGGGAAGTTTGGCTTTGCCCTGGAGCGCTGCGGGTGGGTAATGCGGCTGGAACTGTCCGGCGAATTGCCTTTGCCGTTGATTCCCGCTGGCTTTAATATCCGAAACTTCCAGGACGAGGGAGACGTGGAGGCCCTGACGGCGATCACGAACGTCGCCTTCGCCGAGCACTGGGGCGAACGGGAGTATGCGGTGGACGAGGAGCGTTACTGGACCTCCCGCCCCTGGTTTGATCCCGGCCTGGTCTGGTTTGTCCACGAAGCCCGATCGGGCCAGGTGGCGGGATATGCCTGGGCTCGGATCAATGAGGAAAGAATTAAGCTCACCGGAGACCGGGCGGGGCACATCGGCGAGCTGGGCGTTCACCCCGACTTTCGCCGTCGGGGCCTGGGCAGAGCGCTTCTACTGCGTGCGGTCAATGCCCTGAAAGAGCGGGGCATGGCCGCCGCGGAGCTGGAGGTGGACGGGGGAAATCCCAACGCCAAACGGCTGTACGAGAGCCTGGGTTTTTTAAAAAAAGGGGAGTTGCGTTGGTATCGGAAGCAGATGGCCGGGCATGACCAGGCGGGGGGCACCAAGCGATGAGCCAGACCGCCGTGACGGTGCGCGTTTTTCGATGGGACGACCTGCCCGCCCTGTCGCGCCTGTGCCGCGAGGCCGAGGCCGTGGATCAGGTGGGCCGGCCCGGCAACGTGGACGAGCTGGCGGAACGCTGGCGACGGCCCGGCGTGCACCCTGAGGAGAACCTCTTCGTGGCCCAAGTGGGAGAGGAGTACGTGGGACACGTAGTGGTGCAGGACCACGGTTGGGGCGGATGCCTGGTGGCCGACGGCCTGGTTCACCCCCGGTGGAGACGCCGGGGGATTGGCAGCCGGCTCTTCCTTCGAGCGGTGGATCGGACCCGGGAGCGGGGCGGCAGGGCCTTGGACATCGGCGTCCGCCGGGACCGCCCCGCGGCGGTGGCCTTTGCCCGGTACCACGGGCTGGAGCACGTGCGCAGCATGTGGCGCATGCGCCTGGAGCCGATAACTGGGCCCGAGATAGCCATCCCCGCTGGCTACGGTTGGCGGGAGGCCCGGGGCGAGGCCGACGCCGAGGCCTATTGCCGGTCCTACAACGCCTCCTTTGCTTCCCATTGGGGTTTCAGCCCCTCCACCGTGGAGGAGGCCGCCCAGCGGCTCAGGTCTCGCTTCACCAGGACCTTCTTCGCCCTCCGCGACGGCCAAGAGGTGGGGGAAGAGGTGGGGGTTTGTGCCATCTCCCCACGCCTGGGCTACGTGTCCGGCGCGCCGGCCCAGGTGGGCCACATCGGTCCCCTGGGCGTCGTCCCCGGCCACCAGAGGCGTGGTTTGGGGCGCATGCTCCTGCTCCTGGCCGTGGCCCACGCCAAGGCCCTGGGCTTGCCCGCGGTGCAGCTTAACGTGGACGGGGAGAACCCGGGCGCCATTCACCTGTACGAGTCCGCCGGCTTTCGCATCGAAGCGGAACTTATGTGGCACCGGAAGTGGCTGAGGCCATAGCTGACGTTGCCTTGGGTCATCGTCATTAAACTCCGGCTGTATCATCTTCTAGGGGCATTGATCAACGCCGCCGACCAGGTGGACCGCACCGACACCGATACCTCCCCAGCCGAGCTGGCCTCCATGCTGATGGAGCCCACCGCCGACGTGGAGCACAACTGCTTCCTGGCCGAGGTGGACGAAACCCTGATCGGCTATCTCCGGGTCTTGCCCTTATACGGGCAGGCCGAGTCGCGCATCGTAATCTTGGGCACCGTTCATCCCTCCTGGCGGGGCCAGGGCGTGGGGGCCCGGCTGCTGGACGCGGGAATCGCTCGGGCCCGGGAGCTCAGGCGCAGCGAAGCGACCCACCTGGATGCGGTGAACCGCAAGGACCGGCCGGATTTCGCCGCGCTTTTGACCTCTCGGGGTTTCCGGCCCGTGCGCTATGGCCTGAGGATGCGCCGAGACCTGTCGGAGGGCCTCCCCGTGCAGCCACTGCCCCCGGGCTTCGTGGTATACTCCGTCCTGGAGAGGAGCGTGGCCCCCCGGGATTCCTGCGCCGCCTTCAACGCCGCCTTCGCTGACCACTGGGGGCATGTGGATTACCCGGTGGAGTCCTGGGAATACTGGACCCGACAGCCCAGCTACGATCCTCGGGGAGACTTCTTCGCCTATGATGCCCAGGGGAAGATCGCCGGGTTCGTCTACGCCTGTGAGCGCCTGGATCACAACCAGCACACCGGTGAAAGGGAGGGCGAGATCGATCTCTTAGGGGTGCTCCCGGCCTACCGCCGCCGGGGCCTGGGCCGGGCTCTCCTGGCCCTTGGCTTGAACCATCTCAAAATGATCGGGATGTCCGGCGCCGAGCTCGGGGTGGACGGCGAGAACCCCAACCAGGCCGTACGTCTGTATCAGTCGGTAGGTCTCGTAGAGAAGTCGCGCTACGTGACCTACCGGCTGGAGATCTAGGGAAGCTTCGTCTCAAGCTGACCAGGCGCGGCTTCTCTTAACCACGAAGGCACGAAAACACCAAGCATTCTTTGTGCCTTGGTGCCCTAGTGGTTTCTACCAGTTAGGACTTTCGCTCATATATTCCCTCTAGATTCCCGCTTCCTGAACCGGTCAGGAACAGGTTTCGCGGGAATGACAAATGGCGGAAACACCGGCTGTCATTCCTGCGGAAGCAGGAATCCAGGAACGTCTTGAAGTTTGGTAATCATAGCCGCATCTTACCATGCGGCTGACTCCAGCGAAAGTCCTACCAGTTCGTCCGGCTGTTATACTGCCGGACGCCGGGGGCCGCAGTGCAACTGCGCCCCAACAACAGGACGATGGAGGGCAGCGCTCATGTGCGGTCGGATCGACAGCCGTGCCGTTCATCGCCCCGGTATCCGGCGTATACCGTAGGGCGGCATACCAGGCCGTCCGGCGAGGAGTGCCATGATCTCCATAGAACAAGCCCGGGCCTACTACTCCGGCTCCGACGCCGCCCACGACTTCGACCACGTGCTTCGGGTCCTGCGTTTGGCCGAGCGCATCGGCCGGGCCGAGGGCGCTGACCTGGAGGTGCTGCGGGCCGCGGCCCTGCTCCACGACCTGGGGCGGGCCCAGGAACTGGCCACTGGTGAGGACCACGCCCGGCTCTCGGCCGCCCGGGCCCGGGCCATCCTAGCGGCCCAACCGCCGGACCGGGTGGAGGCGGTGGCCTCGGCCATCTCTACCCATCGCTACCGGAACAATGTAGAGCCCCAGACCCTGGAGGCCCGGGTGCTCTACGACGCCGACAAGCTGGACTCCATCGGCGCCATCGGCGTGGCTCGGTCCTACGCCATTGCCGGCCGGCTAGGACAGCGCCTGTGGACGGAGGTTCCGGCTACCACCATTCTCGACCGAGGCAATCTAAGCCCGGACCATTCACCGGTGCTGGAGCTGGCGGTGAAGCTGGCGAAGGTCAAGGACTCCCTCTATACCCCCACGGCCCAGGCCATGGCCCGGGGGCGCCACGACTTCACGATCGCCTTCTTCGATCGCCTGGGCCGAGAGGTGGCCGGCGAGCTGTAGGTGCTTCTCTGCCAACCTGGAGGGCGCAGGTCCCGCCGGGACCTGCCTGACACCGCTCGAGCGTAGGGACAGCTCTGGGCCCCCGGCTGCCTGGTTTTTCTCTTGAATCGCCACGGCTTTGTGATATACTACAGCCAGGTAACGCTGAGGTCGCAATACCACAGTGAGGGCCTCCAGAGATGGGGCAGATCGAACACTTCATCCCCGCCGAAGCGCCGCTCACCCGCGGGGTGCTGGCGCGCTTTCTGCTGCCACTCCCGACCAACGTTGTCTCTGCCTATCTCCAGGCCTGCACCTCCAGCGGCGAGGTGGTGCTGGACCCCTTTTGCCAGGCTGACGTGCTGGTGCGGGAGGCGGCTCGTTCGGGGCGGTCGGCCATCGCCACCGATTTCAACCCCATCGCCACCTTCGTGGCCGAGACCTCCCTGAAACTCCTGGCCCCCAGGGAGCTGGAGGGTGCCTTCAACCGCCTGGGCGATAGCATCAAGCTGCACTCCACCCTGCGCAGCCATCTGACCCAGCTCT
>JACQYG010000185.1 GCA_016208345.1 Chloroflexota bacterium | reverse complement strand
CCGGTGCGCCGGCCACGTTCGCGTTGAGCCATTGTATCGCCTGGTACTCGTAGGGCTGGAACCCGGCAAGGTAGGCCGTGCCATCCAGGGTTGGTTCCCCGGCAAACCCGTTGGCCTTGGTGACCGTAGCCCAGGCCGGGTATACCAGGGCCATGAGAGCCAGGAGCCCGGCCCCACCCAGCCAGAGGGCACGCCAGAGGCCTCCGGAATACCGGAAGACGTAGTAGATGCCCGCCGCCGCGGCCAGGCCCAACATGACCCAGGCCTGGTAGTAAAACTTGAAGATCGTGTTCATGCGATTGTGGAACACGTCGTCCAGGTAGACGAACTCCACCCCAAAGATCAGGGCCATGGCCAGGAGCACGAGGAGCAAGGTGAAGGCCAGGGGCGCTCTGGAGGCGTCGCTCAGGCTCCAGGCCCACAGCCCCGCCGTCACGGCCAGGAGCACCAGGCTCAGGGCAGCTACGTACCACCCCACCAAAGAGAAGGCCAGGGCGGCCACCAGGACTGCGCCGGCCAGCCACCGGTTGAGCCCGCCGAACCACGAGCCGACATTCTGTCTCCACTCGCCTGCCGCCTGGGCCAGCAAACCAAAAATAATGAAGAGGAAAAACCCAAAAAAGATAGCGAAGTGTCGGAGTTTGGTCTTCCAGAAAATGGAGAGGCGGGGTCCGCCGGCCTGGGACTGGAACCCGATGTAGTAGGGGATGAAGAGCACCAGGGCCACCAGAAGGGTGGCGCTCAGGAAAAGCACCACCTCCCGGAGCCAGACCTGGTCCAGCCGGCCGCGGTGCCGGTAGCGTTGGGCTCCGTAGGCCAGGGCGAACAGTCCGAAATAGCTAGGAAGGTCCCAGGTGTTCAGGAACCCCAGGGCCCCCAGGCACAGGGCCATCAGAAAGAAAAGCCCCTGGTTCCGGCCTAGCCAGTCCGGGCCCAGGTCCTCCTGGGACAGGAAAACGTTTAAAGCGATGGCCACCGCCAGGAGGGTGAAGGGCAGGGCCAGGACGTGGGGATGCATGTCCCCCAGCATGAAGCTGAAGAATGGGAACTCGTCGATGATCTCGATGCGGGCCCCCAGGAAGGAATCGTGGAGCACCCGGGAGGCCGCCCACCACCACCAGTTGTCCCGGGGGAGCCAGGCCCCGGTTTGGGCGTGGGTCAAGAGATTGGTGACGTCGATCCATTTCCACAGGGCCCCGGAGCCCAGGCCCCGGGTATGAAGCATCTCCAGGAACCCCTCCAGGTTGCCGATGACGGATACGAAGCCAGCCCCCAGGAGGCCGTAGGCCACTGGCCTCATCGTGGGCGTCCCGACGTCAGGAGAGCCCGGTTCGGGCTCCCGGCGGCTCGCCTCCCACCGGGCCACCAGGTTATACACGATGCCATAAGCGCCGGAGACGGTGAGGGCAAAGAGGGTGGCAATGGCCAGGTTGAAGGCTACCGAGGAAGGCACCCCGGAGAGCCGGGTCAGGGTCGCCACCATCAGATAGCCGAAATAGTAGTAGCTGATGGAGTAGCCGGAGAGCCAGGGGTCCAGCGGGGGAAAGCGCTGGCTTCGCAGTATCCCGTTCAGGAAGGCCAGCTCCATGGGCTTCTCCGTGGCCGTGATCTCCGGGTTGTAGGCGCGCACCACCGCCCACAGGAGGAAGGCCCCAAGGAAGACCGACTCGGCGGCGAGCCAACCACGGCCTTGTTGATGCAAGAAGGCCGTGATCGCCTGGCGCCCCTGCCGCCACAGAACTCCGGACACCAGGGTCACGACGAAGAGAAGAACGTAGAGGGTGGGGAGGGTGTTCTCGAGCACGCCGAACATGGCCAGGAGCCAAAAGATGTACGAGAAGAGGAGAATGCCCAGGGGGCGAGAGAAGGAATAGCCACGGTCGGGCAGATTGGGGAAAAAGCGAAAGGCCACGGGCAGGGTCAGGAGCCCCAGGACCTCCACCATGCCCAGCCAGGCAAGGGTATATGCCACTCTCCCTCTCCAGCGCTCGTTGGAAACCAGCAGACGCGCCTGGCATGATAATACAAAGCCGGTGCTTCGTCAAGCAGATGCTGTGCGATGTCCAGGACGCCGCACAACAGCACATTGACACCCACTGTGAGACCGTAGTAGAATGTTGCCAAACACGCGCAAAGGAAAGGAGTCCAAAATGATTTCTGACGACATCGGCAGAAAATTACACGATAGGTCTTCGCGGGGCGAGACGCTCTCGGCAGAAGAACAAAAGCAACTGGAGAATTGGTACGCGAGTCAAGATAACGCCGAAAGCAAGATGCTAGGATTGACCGCTAGCGAAAAAACAGTGGCGTCCCTCCAAACTCAAATTGATTCGGCATTGGCGCAATTGATGGTAGTTACAAAACGCATCCAAGAGGTTGCTTCCGAGAACGAGGCCTTGCGGCGCGAAATTGCCGCTCTGCGTCGCCAACTGATGCAACGGCTTGGAGTGCAACCCGCATGACCATCACCAACGAAATTCGGGAACAGGTTCGACACCGCGCCAACTTCGCCTGTGAATTTTGTGGTGTTACAGAGATAGACGCGGGCGGTGAATTGGCCATTGACCACTTTCGACCGATTGCCAAAGGTGGCGATGACAGTTTTGAGAATTTGGTCTACTGTTGCCATCGGTGTAACCAGCACAAACTCGACTACTGGTCAACGCATCTTGACGAACCATCGCTTTGGAATCCTCGCCGCGAGCCAGCCCCCCAACATTTTCTTGAATTGGATGATGGAACATTGCACGCCTTGACAGCGGTAGGCACTTTCACGTTAAAACGCCTACGGCTGAATCGTCCGCCGCTTGTGGCTTATCGTTTGCGGAAACGACAACAAGCCGAAGAAATCCGCTTGCTGACTCGCTATCGAGAGATGGTTCAATTGCTGGAACAGTTAAACGCTCAATTATCTGTTCTCATGGAAGAACAACGGCAACTTCTCGAAGAACAACGCGAATTGTTGAGATTGCTATTGAGTGAGAGAGAATAGAACGCCGCCAAACACACGCGCCCCGAACATTGCCGCACAGAACGCGGCAACGTCGGGGCACTACAGCGTTTCCCGTCATGCCCTTGAAGATGGAAGTCGCTTTGCTTGGGCATGTTACTTGCTATTCCAAACCACTCATGCAGTTGAATCAAATTAGCGAGGGTGGTTGACGTGTGACTGTTTTCGGTTTATACTCCAGGTTGGATAGACAACGGCTTCCAAAGCGCCGCAACCCGTTCACGCCATTGCAGGCAACTACGGGCAATGGCACGGTGGGGCGGGAGTCTACATCACGAGAAACCGCCATCGTGAGCGAGGGATGGTGTGACACTCGGCGTATCTCCTACGACACAGGGGCGCGTGGCTCGCCGCGCGAAATTGGGTGAGCAGATTAGGCGGAAAGATTCCGTCTAATGTCCTCACTGGGTTGATTACACGGAAAAATTCCGTCCAGTCAATAGTTGGGCGCGTGACCACCAGATACCAGAT
>JACQYG010000031.1 GCA_016208345.1 Chloroflexota bacterium | reverse complement strand
TGGGGCCGCACGCGGCCAGGCCGCTCAAAAGAACGGTGTCCACCAGGAGGCTAGCCAGAATCCTCGCGCTCCATTTAAAGTGTGACATTGAGGCTCCTCCTTAAAAATTTTTCTCAAAAACTTTTCTCGCGCTTCTAACAGACAGAATCGGGTATTGGGGCTGGCCCAGCAAGACCAACAGTGCTGTGCCACCACCTCCTCTCTGTCCCACGCCCGGCCTCGGTCACGCCGATTCGCGAACGACGAGCTCGGTCGGCAAGACGACATCTGGTTGGGGGAAGCGGCCATCGGTCAGATGACCGAGGATCAGTTGAGTGGCCTCGACACCCATGTCGTAGGCCGGCAGACGCACGGTCGTCAGAGGCGGCCGGACCATCGTGGCGAAGGTCAAATCGTCGAAGCCGACCAATGCCAGGTCCTCTGGCACACGCAGGCCCCGTGTGCAGGCCGCCTCCATCGCACCCACGGCCATCAGATCGCTGGCGACGAAGACCGCCGTCAGTTTGGGCCATTGGTCGAGAAGCTCACCCAAGGCGCAGTGTCCCCCTTCGCGGCTCCAGTCGGAGTGGGTCACGGCTTCGGGCAGCCCTCGTTCGGCCAGGGCCTGCCGGTAGCCGGCCAACCGTTCGACGCCAGAGTGCCAGTTCAGCGCACCGCTGATCAAGCCGATGTGCGTATGTCCGCGCTGGATCAGATACCTCACCGCCGCCAACGCCCCGCCCCGGTTATCGGCGCGCACACAGGCCGCTCTTTCACCAGCCACCGGCCGATCAATCAGCACAAAGGGGACATCGTTCGCGGTCAGTTCCTCGACGTAGGGCTCACCGAGTTCGGCACTGGTCAGGATGACGCCGTCTATCTGGCGGCGTCGGAACAGTTGGGTGACAGCGGAGGGATGCTCGTGGGGGGCAACGCTTTGCAAGAGGAGTTCGTACTCGCTGTCGCGCGCCGCGTCGGCGATGCCGCTGACGACTTCGTTGAGATAGGGGGCACGCACGAGGTAGCGGCGCTCGGTGGTTATAAATACCACGCCGATGGTGTGGGCGCAGTTAGAACGCAGCCCGCGGGCAATGGCATTGGGCTGATAACCCAACTCGGCCAGCGCCTTCAGGACTCGCTGGCGGGTAGCTTCAGCCACAATTGGCCGGCCGTTAACCACGTTGGACACAGTCTGCACCGAGACTTGAGCTCGCGCGGCCACGTCTCTTACTGTCACGGCCATGGTTACACCGTTACTGGCTTTGCTCAAGGGATTTGAACGTTAATATTAACGTTAAAATTATATTCCATTTTTTGGCTTTTGTCAAGGGGCTTGGGTGGAATCTATACGTCTAGCTTCCCGCAGAACCGCCGTTGTGGCGGCGGCGGTAGTCCTCGATCGCTTTATGCAGGGCGTCGGCGGCCAGGTTCGAGCAGTGCATCTTCACCGGCGGCAGTCCACCCAGGGCCTCGGCCACGGTGACGCGACTGATGGCCATGGCCTCGTCCAAGGTCTTGCCCTTCACCAACTCGGTGACCATGCTGGAAGTAGCGATGGCAGCGCCACAGCCGAAGGTGCGAAACTTGATGTCGTCGATCCGCTCGTCTTTAACCTTGATCATGATCTCCATGATGTCCCCACAGACGGGGTTGCCCTCCTTCCCCACCCCATCCGGGTCGGGGATGACACCCACGTTACGGGGGTTCTGGAAATGCTCCATCACTAAAGCGCTATACATCAATGCCTCCAATTAAGGATTCGGGGATAAGGGTTAAGGGCAAAAACCGTCCTGCCGCTGCCTGTCTCTATCCCCTGCACGTTGACCCCTTTCAGGCCTGCGCCAGCCTGGTGTTGTAAAGCGGCGACATGGCGCGCAGCTTCTCGATGATGCCGGGCAAGACGCCCAGCACGTAGTCCACATCTTCCTGGGTGTTCTCCCTGCCTAAGGTCAACCGCAAGGAGCTATGGGCTATTTCCACCGGGATCCCCATGGCCACCAACACGTGGCTTGGCTCCAGGGAGGCCGAGGTGCAGGCTGAGCCGCTGGAGGCGGAGATCCCCAAGAGGTCCAGGTTCAACAGTATAGATTCGCCCTCGATAAATTGGAAGGTGAAACTGGCACTGTTGGGCAGCCTCTGGGTGGGATGTCCTGTCAATTGGGAATACGGTATTTTTAATACCCCATCGATCAACCGGTCCCGGAGCTGCGAGATGCGTCGGTTGTTATCCTCCAGATGTCCGTAGGCCAAGGTCAGGGCGGTGGCCAGACCCACAATGTACGGCACATTCTCGGTGCCGGCCCGCCGGTTGCGCTCCTGGCTGCCCCCGGTCTGCATGGGCAGGAAAGCGGAGCCCTTGCGGGCGTAAAGCACCCCCACCCCCTTGGGGCCATAGAACTTGTGAGCCGAAAGGGACAGGAGGTCAACCCCCAGGTGGTCTACGTTGATGTCCAGGCTCCCTGCCGCTTGCACCGCGTCGGTGTGAAAAGGGATCCTCCTGGCCCTGGCAATCTTGCTCATCTCGGCGATGGGCTCGATGGTCCCGACCTCGTTGTTGGCGTAGATGATGGTGATGAGCACCGTGCGGTCGGTAATGGCCCGGGCCAGGTCGTCCGGGTTCACCACTCCGTACCGGTCCACCGGCAGATAGGTCACCTCGTAGCCGAAGTACTTGTTCAGTTGCGCCATGGTATGAGAAACGGCATGGTGTTCAACCGAGCTGGTGATGATGTGGTTGCCTCTACTCTTGTTGGCAAAGGCCACACCGCGAATGGCCAGGTTATCGCTCTCGGTGCCGCAACCGGTGAAGATCACCTCGTCGCGCCTAGCCCCCAGGATCTCCGCCACCTTCTCCCTAGACTCATCTATGGCCTTGCGGGCCTCTCGGCCCAGGCCATACAGGCTGGAAGGGTTGCCGTACTTCTCAGAGAAGTAGGGCAACATCGCCTCCACCACCTTGGGATGTACCGCCGTGGTGGCAGCATGGTCCAGGTACACGCTTCTTGCCGGGACCCCCATGATTGACCTCCAAGAACGGGATGAAATAGCCCTAGCTGGCCCGGTCCGAGCAAAGATCGGACAGGGTGGTGGAATTCAGGGCCTGGAAGATGCTGTCGCGCAGCTTCTCCCAGACGATGCGAGTGGTGCAGGTCTCCCGCTGCTCGCAACACTCCAACAGGCTTTCGTCGGAAACGCACTCCACGGGC
>JACQYG010000184.1 GCA_016208345.1 Chloroflexota bacterium | reverse complement strand
TTAAGCTTTCAGGATAAGGGGTGAACAGCTGACCCGTTTGAGCGACACCCATCACTTGGAGGTGGCGGATGACGGCTAAAGTCCTCATGGTACAAGGGACCAGTTCCTCGGCCGGTAAGAGTCTGCTGGTCGCCGCGCTATGTCGCATCTTCACCCAGGAAGGTTACCGGGTCGCGCCCTTTAAAGCCCAGAATATGGCGCTCAACTCGTTTGTCACGCGCGACGGCTTGGAAATCGGCCGCGCCCAGGCGGTGCAGGCGCACGCAGCCGGCATTGAACCGACGGTAGACATGAACCCGATCCTGCTCAAGCCGGAGGCTGACTCGCGTTCACAGGTCGTCGTACTGGGACGGCCCAGGACGAAGCTGGAGTCTCGCGACTATAACCGCCGCAGAGACAATCTGTGGCAAGTGGTGATCGAATCGCTGGCGCGACTGCGCGGCCAGTTCGATCTGGTCGTCATCGAAGGCGCCGGCAGCCCGGCGGAGCCGAATCTGAAAACCGGCGACATCGTCAATATGCGCGTGGCGCGTCACGCTCAGGCACCCGTTCTCCTGGTCGGTGACATTGATCGCGGTGGAGTCTTCGCCTCGCTCGTCGGCACGCTGGAACTGTTGGAACCGGACGAGCGCAACCTGCTCAAAGGCATTATCATCAACAAGTTTCGTGGTGATCTAGCCCTGCTCCGCCCTGGCCTTGACTTTCTGGAAGCACGGTGTGGTGTTCCGGTCGTGGGAGTTGTGCCGTATCTTCGCGACCTGCGCATCGCCGAAGAGGATTCGGTGGCACTGGAGCAGTCGACGGCTGACCGCCGATTGCTGGCAAACGTGGCGGATATTGCCATCATCCGGCTGCCGCACATCTCCAACTTTGACGACTTCGACCCGCTGGCACTTGAGCCCGGCGTGCGCGTGCGCTACGTGGATTCACCGTTGGATTTGGGCGAGCCGCATGCCATCATTATCCCGGGGAGCAAAAGCACGGCCGCCGATTTGCACTTCTTGAACGCGAGTGGTCTGGCCACGGCGATTGTGGCGCGGGCACACCAGGGCACCGCGGTGGTGGGTATCTGCGGCGGCTACCAAATGCTGGGGCTGGTGATTCGCGACCCCGACCGGGTCGAGTCAGAGCGTGAGGTAACTCCAGGACTGGGCCTGTTGCCTGTCGAAACGGTTTTCTTTCCGGAGAAAGCCACCTATCAGGCGCAGGCACGGGTAGTGACGATGCGCGGCTTTTTACGCGATCTAGTTGGTCAGCCAGTCAACGGCTACGAGATTCACATGGGCCGAACAGCGAGCCCAGAGCCGATGCTGTGCATCGTGCGGCGCGGAGATGCCCAGGTGAACGAGGCGGACGGCGCCACGGACGCGACGGGGCGCATCTTCGGCACGTACTTGCATGGCCTGTTCGACAATGCCCATTTCCGCAAGGCGTGGCTCAGCAGTCTGCAGGATCATGCCCGTGAGGTGGGGCTGTCTATGGCCGAGGTACGCGAGCAGGCATACAATCGGCTGGCGGCGTGTGTGCGTGCCAGCCTGAACATGCCACTCCTGTATCGCATCGTGGGATTGCCATTATGACTCACAAACTGATCCTGATTCTGGGAGGGGCGCGCAGCGGCAAGAGTCGGTACGCGATGGAGATGGCCGCGCGCCTAGGACGACGCATCGTGCATCTCGCCACTGCCACAGCGGGCGATGAGGAGATGCGCCAAAGAATTGAGGAGCACAGACGCGAACGGCCGGCGGACTGGCAAACGATTGAGGCAACCGAAAACGTTGGTCAAGTGCTGGCACAGATCACAGACCCCGCGAACTCCAGCGGGGCGCGGGCGGATGTCGTTATACTCGATTGCCTGACGCTTTTGGTATCCAACCTGATGGCTGCGGCAGGGGACGCTGCGTCCCGCGATGCCCTGGACGCGCGAGTCCAGGCAGAGGTAGACGGCATCCTGCACGCATTTCATACTGGACACTTCGCGCTCATAATCGTGTCGAATGAGGTGGGGATGGGCATTGTGCCGGCGTATCCGCTAGGGCGCTCGTATCGTGATCTGTTGGGTGGAGTGAATCAGCGCGTGGCACGCGAAGCCGATCAAGTTTTCCTGATGGTGGCGGGTTTGCCCGTGGAAATAAAAACGCTTGCCTAGTTCTAGGGACGCAATACTTATCTCTTCAATAGTCTTCCTCCCTAAAGAACACCGGTTGCCGTCTGTTTCCTCGCCGTGTGACATGAGGGGAAATACCAGATGCCACACCCTGGCTAATCGTGCCATATCAACCTGGCGGGCTAGTCATCAACGGAGCCTGAGGGCTGACGGGAAAGATAGCAGCCGAGGTGAGCCTAGCCAACAGCCGGGATGCCCAAGGAAGAGGCGAACAGAATTCTGGACAAGATCGTCGCCGAGTATGAATACCCCGCCTCCGGCCGGGAAGACCTTCCCCGAACTATACGATGTGGCCCGCGTGGAGCCTACTCCAGAGCATCTGGAGCAATACCGAAAGGCCAAGGAGGAGCTCAAAGAGTTCGGGGTACCGTTCAAATACTAGACATGCTCTGGAAGATCGGGCCGGCAGTGGCAGCCAGACGAAGGGTCGAGGATTATTGTTCCACCCCGGAATGTAGTCCTCGGCCTTTTCTTTTTGGATCCAGACATGATAAAATAGTCGGGAGTTTTGCAATTCTTACACTTAAGCTGTGTTGGGCACCTAAATAGCCCGAATCCAGGCTCGAACTCGGGTTCCAAGGCTCTGAAAAAGGTGTTTTTGCCGCCTGAAAGTTTCACTTTGTAAAATCTGCAAAACTTACTGAATAGTCATGAGTCCGAGCCGCGGGATGCTGACCTGAGATGGAACTTTATCAAATCGATTTCGAGCCAGTAGGCCGGCGAGGACAATGCCCGGCTGATCAATCGCTTCTGGAAGCAGCACGCCAACTGGGCGTGGATTTGGTCAGCCTCTGTGGGGGCAAGGGGACCTGCGCCCGTTGCAAGGTGCAGGTCCTGGCTGGGCGCGTCTCAGAACTAATTCCCAGTGAGCGGGAAGCCCTTTCTTCCCAGGAACTGGGGGATGGCTACCGCCTGGCCTGCCAGACGTATGCATTAGGCGACTGCAAGCTGCGCGTGACGCCAGAATCGCTGACCGCCCCGCAGCGGACCCAGGTGGAGGGGCTAGAGGTTACAGCTTGCCCAGAGCCACCAGTCTGCGCCTATCAGGTGCAGCTACCGCCCCCATCCCTTTCGGACCTGCGGGCCGACGCCGAACGTGTGCTAGAGGCGCTGGAGCAGCAGCACCAGGTACGCTGCCATACCGTTGACGTCGACGTCCTGCGAGACCTCTCCCCTAAGTTGCGAACCTGGAACTGGAAAGTACAAGCCTCAGTGCGGGACAAGGAAGTGGTGGCCCTCGCCCCCTGGTCTAGTCGCCACCTGGGCCTGGCCGTTGACTTAGGGACCACTAAGATCGCCGGCTATCTGGTGGATTTGAGCAGTGGTCAGACGCTGGCCGTCCAGGGGACCATAAATCCGCAGGTCGCCTACGGGGAAGACGTCATCGCCCGCATCGCCCGCACAAGGAATGCACCGGCTGAAGCAGCACGGCTCCAGGAGCTAGCGGTGGAGGCGCTGAACCAGTTGGCCGTTGATCTGTGCGCCGAGGTTGGCACCAAGCCGGAGGAGATAGTAGAAGCGGTAGTGGTGGGCAACACTGCCATGCACCACCTCTTTCTGCGCTTGCCGGTGGGGCAACTGGCCCTCTCTCCCTATGTGCCCGCAGTCAAGGAGGCACTGGACGTCAAAGCCCGCGATGTAGGGCTCCGCATGGCGCCGGGGGCCTACGTGCACCTGTTGCCCAACATCGCCGGCTTTGTAGGCGCCGACCACGTGGCGGTGTTGCTGGCCACAGAAGCCTGGCAGGCTGAAAGGGTGGTGCTGGCCATGGACATCGGCACCAACACCGAGGTCTGTTTGGTGGCCGATGGCGAGATGGTCAGCGTTTCCTGCGCCTCGGGCCCCGCGTTCGAGGGGGCCCACATCAAGCACGGCATGCGAGCCGCCAGTGGGGCCATAGAACATTTGCGGCTGGTGGATGACCGGGTCGAATACCAGACCATCGGTGGAGCGCCGCCGGTTGGCCTTTGCGGCTCCGGCATCCTGGACGCCATGGCCCAACTCTACCTGGCCGGGGTGCTGGACCGCACGGGGAGGATGGGCAACCATCCCCGGGTGCGCGTCCACGAGGGAGAACGAGGGTTCGTTCTGGTTAGCGAGGAGGAACGGGATGGACGTCCAGCGATCACCATCACCCAGCACGATGTGCGTGAGCTGCAGTTGGCCAAGGGTGCCGTGCGCACCGGTATCCAAGTGCTCCTGGAGACGAAGGGTCACTCCGAGGAGGATATCGAGCAGGTGATCATCGCCGGGGCCTTCGGCACATATATCGACGTGGCCAGCGCGGTGACTATCGGGATGTTGCCGCCGCTGCCATTGGATCGCTTCCGACAGGTGGGAAACGCTGCCGGCATGGGGGCCAAGCTGGCCCTCATCTCCCGCAGCAAGCGGGCCGAGGCACAGGCCCTAGCCCGCCGGGTCGGCTATATCGAATTGGCTACAGCGCCTCGCTTTGCGCAAATCTTTGCGCAGGCAATGTACATAGGATCGTTAGATGGGGAGCCACGCCGATGCAAACTATCTTAAGAAGTGACACAGTCGAGGTAAAGATCAACACCGAAGGGCCGGTCGTCATCATCGGAGAGAAGATCAACCCGACCGGACGCAAGAAGCTGGCAGCAGCCCTCCAAGAGGGCAACTTTGGCTACATCCAAGATCTGGCCGCTAAGCAGGTCGTCGCGGGTGCCGACGTCTTGGACGTCAACGTCGGCGTTCCCGGCCTTGATGAAGTGATGTTGCTCCCCCAAGTCGTGAAGGCAGTGGTCTCCCAGGTCAATGTGCCGATCTGCCTCGACTCGGCCAACCCTGCCGCACTGGCAGCGGCACTGGCCGTCACGCCAGGAAAGCCGCTGGTGAACTCGGTGAATGGAGAAGAGACTTCGTTGCGAGCGGTGTTGCCGATTGTCAAGGACCGAGGGGCGGCCGTGATTGGCCTTACGATGGATGAAAAAGGGATCCCGAACGATCCAGAGAGCCGGCTCGCCATCGCCGGTAAGATTCTGGAACGGGCGGCTAGAATCGGCATCCCAACCGAGGACGTGGTGATCGATCCTCTTGTGCTAACTGTTGGTGCCGACAGCAACGCTGGTGTGGTCACGCTACGGACGATTGAACTCGTCCGGCGCGAGTTCGGCGTCAACATTAACCTGGGGGCCAGCAACGTCTCATTCGGCCTGCCTGACCGCCACACGATCAACCAGGCCCTCCTGGCTCTGGCGGTTGGCGCGGGGGCAAGCTGTGTGATAACCGATCCAATAAAACTCACCGGGACCGTCCGCGCCATCGATTTGCTTCTCGGCCGCGATCTATATGCCAGGCGCTATATCACCCACTTTCGCTCGCGCCCCAAGGAGAACGATTGAGACGAATTGTCAAAATTGACAAGGCGCCCGTGCTGTGCTATACTTACTGCAAAATTGCATATCGGGCAGAGGTGACCCAGCGCGAAAGCCTGGGCTCAAATGGGGAAGTCCGGTGAAACGCCGGCGCTGTCCCGCAACTGTAAGGGGGGAACAGGTAGACAAGTAATCAGTTAGACCTGGGCTAGCCTTACCGCCTTTTCTACTTGTTTACCTGTTTACTCAGTTAGCCTCCCGAGCCAGAATACCGGCCTCTGCCAGGTGTCCGAGAACCTTCGCGAGAAAGGGGGTAGGATTATGGCCAGAGCACCATAAACCAGCCCCTCGTTAGCGCAACGAGGGGTTTTCTTTTCTCACGATTAGCTGGTCTCACCGACATTAAGGAGTCAATGGATATGCGCATGTCAAACAGGGCTTTGTCCATATTGACGGCGATTGTCCTCGCTATGGGAGTGGCTGGCTGCGGGCCAACGCCAACGCCGGAGCCCACCAGGGCTCCCACCCCCGCGCCGACGG
>JACQYG010000191.1 GCA_016208345.1 Chloroflexota bacterium | reverse complement strand
GCTCACCGCCCAGCCGAACTCCGTGGGCCAGATCTTTTTCGCCCCGTCCCCGTAGGCCAGCATCACATTGCGGTAGCCCTCCATGGTCCCTCGGAAGCTCCAACTGTGGTGTTTGTTGTCCGAGGGGCCTCGGAACTTGGCCGTCGGGTCGCTCCACGTCCGCCAGTCGGCGTCCGGGGGCATGTTGTAGCCGCTGGGGTGGGCGCCAATGGCGTCGCAGTAGTCCTTGAGCCCGGCGGCGTACAACTGCTTCAAGTACTCGATGTCGTCAATCGCGTAAGGCAGCGGTGCCCCGGTGGGGGTGGGGGCGCCGCTGACCACCACGGCCTCCGGGTCCGCGGACTTGATGGCACGGTACGCCACGCTCAGGAACCGCACGTACACCGGAGGCGGCACTATCTGGTCCTCTCCGCGCTGCAGGTTTTCCTCGTTCCAGATCTCGTATGCCTGAACCTTCCCTTTATAGCGGCTGGCCAACGTCCTCACGAAGTTCCCATAGTCCTCGTAGTTTGCCGGGAGGCCGTAGGCGCCCACCGCCCATCGGGGAGGAAGCACTACGCTGAACAGGATCTTGAGCCCGCTGCCGCTCAGCTTGTTGACCGCGCCGTCCAACCCGCCCAGGTCGATGTTCCCCTTGCTGCCTTCATGGTCGGCCCATCTCACCTGCAGCTTCACCCAGCCAAAGCCCAGCTCCTTCACCGCCCTGATCACCTGTGTGTCGTCGTAGTAATGCACCTGAATCCCGTACCCAAAGCCACTGCTGGCCACCGGCGGCGGGGGCGGTGGCGGCGCCGAGGTCGGCTGGGCTGCCGGCGTCACGCCCGGCTCCGGCGTCGGTGATGGCACCGGTGTGGGGCTGGGCCGAGGCGTAGGAGTGGGTTGGGCCACCGCCAGGGCCAGGGTGCCCCCGGGCCGAACCAGGGGCTGGTTGGCGCTGTCCACCAACACCGCCGAGATAGTGAAGCTGCCGCCCTCCTGCGGAGCGGTCCAGTTCACCCAGGCCTTGTCCACCGGGCTCTGGCTGGCATCGAGTTTCCCGCCCGGCGCCTGCCAGGAGACCGCCAGGTCCCCGGCCTTGGGCAGCGTATTGTCCCGCTGGAACGCCGCCAGGGTAGCGGGTATGCGCTGGTCACTCTGGGGGTCCAGCAGGCCGTCGAAGGCCAGGCATCGTAGATTCAATTGCCTGGCCAACCCGAGCTTCTGGCCCACACTCTCCGCGCTTTCCAGGGACACCGAATAAGCCACATTTTCTTTGGTGTATGAGAAGCGATAGCATCTCTGAGCGTCATCCCACTTGATGGGGGAGCCGCCGGTCTCGGGCAAAAGGTTGGACAGCCGAAGCGTCACCGCTTTGCCGGGATCAACCGATGTTTTATTGGGATCGCCCTTCACCTCGATCTTGCTGGCCACCTGCACTGCATCGCTGAAGGTGACCTTGTTGGGCACGTCATTGCCTGCCCGCTCCAGGCCATAGGCGGAGAAGACCGGGTGGATCTTGTAGCGGTCCACCTGGGTGACGGCAAACGACAGCAGCTTCAGCGCTTTATCGTAGGCATGCAAGTCCCCCATCATTGGGATCCGGAAGCTATCCACCGCCTTGCCCAGCGCCACCCAATCGTAGGCGCCGGTGGTCCAGGTGTCCTCGGAGACCTGTACCGGCGGGTCCACCGTCACCGCCAAGAGCTTCCCGCCCTTGTGGAGTTGACCGGCCAGCTCGTTGATGAAGGCCGTGAAGTTCGCTCGATCGCTATCGCTCGTGGGATTCAACTGCCGATACTCGATATCCACCCCAGCGAAGTTGCCCTCGTTCGCCAACGCGACCAGGTTTGTCACCAGCTTCTGCCGGAAAACGGTGTTCTGCAAGACATTGCTCACCAGTTCTCCATCGAAGGCCAGCCCCACCTTATTGCCCACGGAGATGAGCGCCCTGGCCTGGTTGCCCCCGGTCCACGGTCCAGCCTTGCCGATGAGCGTGCCGTCCGCGTTCAAGGTCAGGCTCGGGACGGTCACCTCGCTGACCGCTTCCTTCCCCGGGAGATTCGTCTCCCCCTCCAACGGCACGTTTGACGAAAAGATGAAACCCGAGGGAGTCCCCGTTTGCATCACTGCCAATGCCTGGGGCAGCGTTGGCCAGGGCTTGGCGTAGATGCGATCGTCCTCCTGGATCAGACGGCTGGGCATCCACTCCCAGGCCTTGCCGTTCCAGCCATACACGTCAGCCTTTTCCGGGGCATCGATGCCGTTTGGTATCGGGATGACCACCGTAGATGACGGCACCAGGCTGCCCTTGATCTCCACGGCATAGACCGGGCTCTTCAACGCCAGATTCTGTGGTATCTTCCCCGCAGCCTTAAGCCTATCCGGGGCCTTCTGAGGGAAATCGGCTCGGGGGATGACGCCGATTTTTATTGAGATGTCCTTGCCCAAAGCGCCTTTGGGCACCTGGATCTCGGCCTTGTCTGACGCCACTACGGAGCCCCCGAGCTTTCCGATCTTCACGTACCCCCCATCCGAAAGCCGAGTTGGCAGGGAAAATGGGGGAAGTATCCCCACCGCTATGACCAGGATGCCCACCAGGGCCATGTTGAGCGCCCGGGCCTGCGGTGAGTTGCCCTCCAAAAAGCTCGCGAGCTGCTTCAAGAGATAATTGTTGCCCAATGCTCCGAGACCTCCTTTCGCCACGTTTACCGGTGAGAGGGGTTAAGGGGGCCTGCCCCCTTTTACAAACTAGCGCTCCAGCCAGGACGCAGGGATGCCTCTAGGCCCACGCTGGCCCAGGGAAAAGCCATGGCTCTGGCGAGCTTGGTCACCTCGCCGCCAGGGCACGGCGGCTATTTTAGCACAACTAGGCGCTTTTCACAAACTCGGGCTCACAACGTTCAACGTTGAACGTTCGAACGTTCTTCGTGACCTGAGACCAGCGTCTCGTACGCGACCACCCGGCCGCCTTTCAAGTATACCCGCGGCACCCGGGCCGCCAGGGCAGCCACCACCTCGTAGTTGATGGTATCCAGGAGGCAGGCCACCTCGTCGGCGCTGATCTCCCCCTGGCCCTGGCGGCCCACCAGCACGGCCTCGTCGTATTGCTGCACGCCGGGAATGTCGCTCACGTCCAGGGTGATCTGGTCCATGCTCACCCGCCCGATCACCGGAGCGCGCTCCCCACCTACCAGCACGGTCCCGCGATTGGAGAGCGAGCGGCGACAGCCATCGGCATAGCCCAGGGGGACCAGGGCCACCCTACAAGGGCCCTGGGCCTCCCACGTGCGCCCGTATCCGACCCTGGTTCCAGCAGGGAGAGATCGAACGCGTACAATGCGAGCTTTCAAGCTCATGGCCGGCCGCAGGGCTAAAGCATGGCTCACCTCGGGCGAGGGGTAGAGCCCATAGATGCTGATCCCACAGCGGACCACGTCCAGGTGCGTTTCCGGCAGGTCCAAGGTGGCCGCGCTATTGGCCACGTGCCTGATGGGGACGGTGATGCCGTTCTCCTCCAGCCTGGCCGCTGTGGACTGAACGGCCTGGAGCTG
>JACQYG010000233.1 GCA_016208345.1 Chloroflexota bacterium | reverse complement strand
GCCGAAGTGGTCGGCGTGGGCATGGGTGATGACCATCGCCTCCAATCGCGCGCCCAGGCTATTCAGGGCTAGAGTCACTTCTTTGGCTGAGTCTTTGTCCAGGCCCGTGTCCACAGCCACCGCCCGCCGGTCCTGGACGATCAACCCCACGTTGGAGCCCCCCACCAGGCAGTAGATATTGTTCGCCACCTCTAAAAGCTCCACTACAGTACCTCCAGTTTCGGTCCACGCCGCCCCCGCGCTCCAGGCGATTATAGGCATTCGCCATACCATCGTCAAGTCTGCTGAGAGTCGGGTTCCTGATGTCCCGGAGTTGAACTGCGGGACATCAGGATGCTGAGGGCCAGGTATACCTTGTACGCGCCACCGCTTCCTGCTAGAATTAGAGGGGGGCCAACCGGTGTACAGAGACACCATCGCTGCCATCTCCACGCCGACGGGCGAGGGAGGCATAGGCATCGTTCGCTTGAGCGGCCCAGAGGCCGCGATGATACTGCGCCAGGTCTTCAGGAGATCAACCAAAAAGGGCACCCTGGAGCCATATCGACTCTGCTACGGGCACGTGGTGGAGCCGGCCAGCGGGGATGTGGTGGACGAAGCTCTGGCGGTCTTCATGCCATCGCCGCACACCTACACCCGCGAAGACGTGGTGGAGATCAATTGTCACGGCGGCATCGTCCCGCTCCGGCGAACCCTGGAGCTGGTCTTGCGCCTGGGCGCCAGGCTGGCCAATCCTGGGGAGTTCACCCTGAGGGCCTTTCTCAACGGCCGCTTGTCGCTGGATCAGGCGGAGGCGGTGCTGGACATAGTCCAGGCCAAGACCCAGGTGGGATTGCGGCTGGCCATGGAACAACTCGGCGGTCGCCTGAGCGCCCGGGTCCGCCCGATCCGCCAGGAGATCATGGGCGTATTGGCCTACTTGACGGCCTGCATCGACTTTGCCGAAGATGATATCCCCGAGCAGGACATCGAGACCCCAGTCAAGAAGGCTCGTGCCGCCCTCCAGCAACTGATCGCTAACGCCGACGCCGGCATCATCTACCGGCAGGGGCTGCGTTGGTGGATACCGCCGGCATCGTCCAGACCGACGAACTGGTGGAAAAGCTCGGCGTAGAGCGCAGCCGCCGGGCCATAGATCAGGCTGACTTGATCTTGTTGGTCGTGGATGGGAGCCGGCCGCCAGCCCAGACTGACCGAGAGATCGCCGCCCTGATCCGCAACCGGCCGGCCATCCTGGTAGTTAATAAGAGCGACCTGATTCCAGCACCATCCCAGCCTGAAGTCGGCGATCTATTGCCGGACCGCCCTATGGTCAGCATCTCCGCCCTGACCGGCCAGGGGTTGGCGGCATTGGAGGAGACCATTGAATCCCTCATCTTCGCCGGGAAGGCCATCGCCTCAGATGCCCTGGCCGTCACCTCCGCCCGGCACAAGGAGGCGCTCCAGAGGGCCGAGGAGCGCCTGGCGGCGGCCGAAACCTCCATCCAACACGGCCTGCCGGCAGACTTCGTCTCCATAGATCTCACCGCGGCATTGAATTCCCTGGGCGAGATCACCGGGGAAACGGTGACCGAGGAGCTGCTCGAGACCATTTTCAGCCGGTTCTGCGTTGGCAAGTAGGCGTGAGCTGATTGTACCAAAATCAACGGATGTGCTATAATCACTGCGGTTCATCTGCCTCCGGCGGTGGGGGATGATTGCGGGACTACGAGGGATACTGGAAGAAGCCCAGGATAGCACCGTCGTCGTGAACGTGGGGGGGATTAGCTACCAGGCTTTTGTGCCTGCCTCGACCTTTCAGAGGCTCTCTCCTATCGGCGGCGAGGTGCGACTGCACACCTATCTTCACGTGCGGCAGGACACCATGTCCCTGTACGGGTTCGCCACCGCTCAGGAACGGGAGGCCTTTGGGCAGCTTATCTCGGTCAGCGGAGTGGGGCCGAAGGCCGCCCTGACCATCCTCTCGACCTTGACGCCGGATAACCTGCGAGAGGCGATAACTGCGGGCAATCTGGATGCCCTTACCTCCATCCCTGGCATTGGCAAGAAAATGGCCAGCCGGCTGATCCTGGAGCTCAAGGGGAAGCTGGCGTTTCCGCAACCCTCAGCCCGGGCCCCCCTCTCGCCCCTGGATGCAGAGGTTATTGCTGCTCTGACCAACCTGGGCTATTCCAGCGACCAGGCCAGGGCCGCGTTGGGCGCACTGCCCACAGATCGGCTTCTGGACACCGAGGAGAGGATCAGGCTGGCGCTACGGTTCCTCTCTGCCGGTTAGCCCGTGGCACGCCGGTTTAAGGAGATAGCTTTGGCCACTAGATCAGCCGGGGAGCCGGATGAGCCTGAGGCCCTACACCTGCCTCAGGAGAACGAGAAGCTCCGCCAGCGCGTAGAAGCCCTGGAGGCCTTACAGGACGTAGCCCGGACCCTGAGCTCCGAGCTGGACTTGCAACGCCTCTTGGCCCAGGTGATGCAGGTCGCTGCCCAGGTCCTGGGGGCCGAGGCGGGCTCGATCCTCCTGGTCGACCAGTCCACCAATGAGTTGGAGTTCG
>JACQYG010000232.1 GCA_016208345.1 Chloroflexota bacterium | reverse complement strand
GCTATGGCAGCGCAGTATCGAGCACAAACGTCGGGACAGCGCTGCCCCTCGCAATGTAGTCCTGTGCTCAGCTGGCTTTGATTCGCTGATTTCCCATGTTCAAATGGCTCGGCACCGGGTGAGACCCGGCGTCTGACAGTATCGTGTGGACACGAGGCTTCTTTCATTGGCTTTGAGGAGCCCGTGGCTACTAGGAGGAGGGCTTAGCCGCAAAGACAGTAAAAGTGAACACATAGTCAGGAACGCCAGCTTCAACCGTTCGAAGTTCTTACAGAGAAAACCAATTTGGAGGGTACAATGCTATTGGACAATCGAAGCAAAGTTGTTCTAGGTGCCATCGTGACCCTTGTAGTAGCGCTGTCGCTCCTGGCGTGCTCCTTCGGGCCGGCGCCGGCAGCACCTACCGCTACCCCATCGGCCGCCAAGCCCACGCCGCTGCCGCCGGCGACCACTCCTGTGCCACCAACGCTTACGCCGGCACCTAAGCTATTTGGTGACCTTTGGACAGAGGCCCTGAATAAGGCCAAGACGGCCACCAAGTACCGGATGGCTATGTCGTTTGTCATCGGAGCGACTGAAGGGGGACAGTTCAAGGAACAGCCGTTCATCGTGATGGAAGGCATAGTCGTTGACAAAGATTCTCACCAAACCTTCACCGGCGGTCTGCTGAACGACCTGTTGGGTGGCGCGAAGATCGAGATGATCCAGGTCGGCGACAAGTCGTACATGAAGGGCATGCAGATGTTCGGCATGACCGATCCGAACAAGTGGTACATCATGTCGGATACTTCGCAGTCCAAGCCGCCGGTCGAACCCGACGACATGTTTAACATGGCCGGACAAGACCTGAAAGGGTCTAAGCAAGTTGGCACGGAGACGTTGGATGGCCAGGCGTGCCAGGTCTGGGCGTGGGACATGAAGTCCATCGCGGCGCTGACGGGCTTCCTCGTCGCCCCCGAAGCGAAAGGTGAATTTAGTGCCCTTGACAAGGCCGAGGTCAAATCGTGGCTCTGCGCCGATGGCTATGTCCACCAAGTCGCGATGGAAATCGCCGGACACGATGCCAAGAACCCCGCCGAGAAGGGCTCCATGAAGATCAAGACGCGCATGTGGGACTTCAACAACCCCACGCTTTCGGTCAAGGCTCCGGAGGGTGCGGTGCCTCTCCCCCAGTAGTCAGAAGCGATATACAAGTAGGGCAGGGTTTCCCCTGCCCTACTGCGTCAATGGCGGCTATTCATCGTCCTCAATACATTGTTGACTTTCCTGAAAAAAGCCTCCACTCACCGCCGAGAACGCTGAGAGCGCAGAGAAAATCCAGGAAAACTCAGCGTGCTCAGCGTGCTCTGCGGTTCAATCTGAGTTCTTTCAGCGGAGTCATTGTTACGTTGACCCTCGTGCCCTTGCCCTCACCCGCGCTTCAAGGAATAGTCCAACAGCACGGCGACGATAAATACCAACCCCCTTCACCACTTGTTGGTTGTGAGACGGCACTTCCAGCAGGTTGAGGCAGTTTGCCAGCGCACCGATGATGAAGGCGCCGGCTAGCGTGCCGTCCACGCCACCGCCACCCCGGCGAAAGGTGGCCCCGCTGTCCCCGGTGACCTGCCCGGCAGGATATCCGGTTCTTTCGAGAAGATAGAGTCGCTGCCCTCGTACCACATGGAGTTTCTGCTGAAGAGCGAAGGTGAGACCCTTGTGATCAGAGGGGACTTCGTTGGCAAGGATTCCCACGTCTGGATCGAGGACAAAGGCAAGGAAAGCGAGTTCTATTCAGTCAAGGATCACGGATACTCGGTAGAGAACGGGAAGGTTACCGACATGGGAGAGGGGTCAGGCGCTATAGTTGGGCTGTGGAAGTTGAGCTACCTGGGCGCTGCCATGGGTCTGGCCGTAGCTTCCGGGGGGCAGATCACCCCTCAGGGCAGCGAGGTGATCAATGGTCGCAACACCGACAAGTACGTGGCGGACTCGACTGTTCTGACCGCCCTCCTTGGCAAGGCCAAGGCCGTGGTGAACATCGACAAAGAGACCGGGGCCCTGGTCAAAATGGTCTCGGACTGGAAAGGGAAAGACGCCAATTTCTTTTCGTGTTTCCTGTCACCTTCTCTTTCTCCCACGGCTGGGGCTTTTCAACAACCAGAACGAAACCAGGGAGGCCGATAAAACCAGGCCAATGAGCATTGAATATAGGATCACCTCAGCGGGATCACGTTCGCCCGGCGTGGCCGCTAACGTAGGCATTCCGGTGGCTGGCTTGGTGGCGGCCAGGGCTGGTACCGGAGTCACGGGGATGGCTGCCAAGGGCGTGGGTGTGAGCAGGGACGGCCCCTGCAGCCAGGGATAAGTAAAGTATCTGGCGAAGAGCGGTCTCAAGTCCACCTTGCTCTGCCTTTGTGCCTGAGCGAAGAAACCCTGGGGGGTGGCGATGCCATAGGAGAAAGTCTTGACATAATCACCAAGCAACCTGAAATACGCTTCGTCGCCCAGGCTATTACGTAGCTCCTCCAGGAACAACGCCCCTCGGCGGTAGACCATGGCGAAATAGTAGAGCTCATCATCGTAGTCATAGATCGAGGTATTGACTGGCCTATCGCCTTTCTCCAGGCGATATTTCTCGTATCCGTCGGTAACCCTGGATCTCCAAAGGCTGGGGAAGGCCGTGGGATAATCTTGCTTGAAAAAGGTAAGGGTCGTGTGTGTAGTGAGAGCTTCGTCCAGCCAGGGGTCGTTGACCTGATCGTTTCCCACCAGGCCGTAAAACCATTGATGGCCGACCTCATGAGCTATCAGGTAGCTCAGGTAGTCACCCATCCCCCCGGGATTGGCGTAGGGACCGCTGGCGACGAAGACCAGGTTGGGATACTCCGGCCCGGAGCCGGTCCAGGTGGGGGCATAGATCTCAGCTACCCCCAGACTCGGGTACGGGTATCGCCTCAGGGTGGAACCGAACCAGCGCAGGCTCTCGGCGGCCACCCGGAGTGCCAGCTTGCCGCCGGCCCGGTGCTCGGGCAAAAAGTAAGAGGTCACAATAGTCCCATCGTCCTCCTGCGAGGCAGATTGATAGTGCTTGCCGATCGCCAGGACAAAGTCGCGGACCTTTTCCGCAAGGAAGACCCACTGGTTACCCTCATGGCTGACCTGAGTGCCGCTGTGGGCCACCGCTACCGGCTCTGAAGACCACAAGGTCACCCGGTAGTCAGCCACCTCGGTGTAGAAGGCGTCGCCAATTT
>JACQYG010000030.1 GCA_016208345.1 Chloroflexota bacterium | reverse complement strand
ACACGGGCAGGCCGTTCACCTGGCGCACTTGCCTGGTCAAGGCCTCCAGATGTCCTCTGGCGGCCTGCCGCTGCAACCGGGCGATCTCCTTGTGGGCTGACGCCAGCTCCCCCTGCAACGCAGCCACGCGTTCCGGCAATGCCTCCTGCGGGGTTTGAAGCTCCGCGGACAGCACCGCCAACAACCCCAGCCGGCGCCGCACGTGCTCCTCGGCCCCCCGGCCGGTGAGGGCCTCGATGCGCCGCAACCCCGCCCCAATGCTGGACTCGTTCAGGACCAGGAACGTCCCGATCTGCCCGGTGCGACTCAGGTGGGTGCCGCCGCAGAGCTCCTGGCTATAAGGCGAACCATCTTCCTCGGCCCCCACGCTCACCACCCGCACCGTGTCACCGTACTTCTCCCCAAAGAGCGCTATGGCCCCTCCGGTCACCGCCTGGTCGTAGGACTTCACAGCCACGCCTACGGGCATGTCCCGGCGCACAGCGGCGTTCACCATGCGCTCCAACCTCTCCAGCTCCTCGGGGGTGGGGGCGCTCAAGTGCGTGAAGTCGAAGCGCAGCCGGTCCGGCGCCACCAGGGAGCCGGCCTGCTGGGCCTGGCTCCCCATTACCTCCCGCAGGGCCTTGTGCAAGAGATGGGTGGCGGTGTGGTTGCGAGCGATGTCCAGCCGCCGCTCCACGTCCACCGTGGCCGTGGCCTCGGCCCCCACCTCCACCTTTCCATCGGTCACGCGCCCGTAGTGGACGTAGACCCCGCCCGGGAGCTTCTGGGTATCGGAGATATCCACCTGGCCGGCCGGCGTTACGATCTTCCCGGTGTCGCCCACCTGGCCGCCGCTCTCGGCGTAAAACGGCGTCTGGTCTAGGACGATCTCCACCTCGTCTCCGGTCTCGGCCCAGGAGCGCACGTCGCCCTGGCTCAGGAGCGATAGGATCTTGCCTTTGCTTTCCATGGTCTCGTAGCCCAGGAACCGGGTCTCGGGCAAGGCCAGGGCCCGATAGGCCTCCTGGCGGGCATCCAGGCTGAACTGGTGGGCCGCCCGGGCCCGCTCCCTCTGGGCGGACATGGCCTCGTCGTAGGCGGCCTCGTCCAGGACCAGGCCCCGCTCGGCGGCCAGGTCCCGGGTCACGTCATTGGGGAAGACGAAGCTGTCATAGAGCTTGAAGGCCTCCTGCCCGGAGAATACCCTCTCCCCCCGGGCTGCCAGCTCGCCGAAGAGCACGTCCAGCCGTCCTAGCCCGCTTTCCAGGTTCTCCCGGAAGCGTTCCTCCTCCTGGCGCGCCACCCGGTAGATGAAATCGCTCCTGGCCTCAAGCTCGGGATAGACATCGCCCATGAGCCCCACGACCACCGCTGCGGTCTTGTCCAGGAAGGGCTCGTCGATCCCCAGGCGGTAACCGTGGCGCACCGCCCGCCGGAGCACCCGTCGCAGCACGTAGCCCCGGCCTTCGTTGGAGGGGAGGACGCCGTCTCCGATGAGAAAGGCCACCGCCCGGCTGTGGTCGGCGATGACTCGCAGGGAATAGTCGGTCTTGGGGTCGGATCCGTACCTGGCCCCCACCAGGGCCTGAGCCCTCTCGATGATCGGGAAGAACAGGTCGGTCTCGTACACCGAGGTGCAGCCGTTCAGCAGCATGGCCATGCGCTCCAGGCCCATGCCGGTGTCTATGCTGGGCTGGGGCAGCGGGGTCCGCGTCTTGTCAGGCGCCTGGTTGTACTGCATGAACACCAGGTTCCAGATCTCCAGATACCGCTTGCAGTCGCAGCCAGGCTGGCAGTCGGGCCGGCCGCAGCCGTGCTCGGGGCCCCGGTCCAGGAAGATCTCCGAGTCCGGGCCGCAGGGGCCGGCCTCCCCCGCGGGGCCCCACCAGTTCTCGTGCAGGCGCACGATGCGCTGGGGCGGCAGTCCGGCGATGCTCTGCCACAGGGCAAAGGCCTCCTCGTCGTCCGGGTAAATGCTGGCCCAGAGCCGTTCTGCCGGGAGCCCATAGCCCTCCGTCACCAGCTCCCAGGCGTAGCCGATGGCGCCCTCCTTGAAGTAGTCGCCGATGGAGAAGTTGCCCAACATCTCGAAGAAGGTCAGGTTACGTTCGTTCCCCACGGTGTCGATGTCCACCGTGCGGAAGCATTTCTGAGAGGTGGCGAGCCGCCGGTTGGGCGGCACCGCCTCACCCATGAAGTAGGGCTTAAACTGCACCATGCCCGCACTGGTCAAAAGCAACGTCGGGTCGCCGTGGGGGACCAAGGACGAGCTGGGATAGACCAGATGACCTTTGGACTGGAAGTACTCGAGGAATAGGCGCCTGATCTCACTGGAGGTCATCTACCGTGCTCCCGGAAAATAGTGGTATAATTATACACTAAAGGGCAGCAGTAGCCAACCGCCAGCAGGATAAGTGATGAAAACCCTTCAGGGCGGTGCACTCAAGCTGGGGATCGACCTGACCGCCGGGCAGCTCTCGGCCTTCGAGACCTATTACGCCGAGCTGGTGGCCTGGAACAAGGTCCACCACCTCACCGCTATCACCAGCTACCATGGGGTGCAGGTGAAGCACTTCTTGGACTCACTCACCTGCGTCCAGGGGCTCGTGCCCCCAGCCCCATCCATGCCAAACCTCCTGCCCCAATTCCCTCCCTGGCGGGTCCTGGACGTGGGCAGCGGCGCTGGGTTCCCCGGCCTCCCCCTGAAGATCTGCTTTCCGCAGTTCCGCTTCATTGCGCAGAAGAAGGCGGGCATCGACGATGAGATTCGGGGTGCCCTGGCGGCCCTGGCGGCCCTGGGGGGATTCTTGCGGGGGCAGATCCCGGTGGTCCTGCCAGGAACCGAGCCCAGGCAGTTGGTGGTTGTGGACAAGGTGAAGGCCACGCCCGACCTGTATCCGAGGCGCACCGGCGTGCCGGCCAAGAAGCCTCTGAAGTAGGCTGAGCTGGAGGGCAGGCATCAAGCCTTCTTTTACCAGTAAAGAAATTACTATAAGCTATTTCAAAATTGGGTCGGGCTATGGTAAACTCGGGGCATGAGCCGACATGACTTGACAGTCCTGGAGACAGGCTATGCTACCCTGGCCAAATCCGGGGCACCTGGCCCTCTACCACTCTCAAATCCTAGTAAGAGCCCATCCTAAAAGTCAATTCGCGGTAAAATGGTGTCCCACAGAGACTCCCGGAGACTCGGAGTCTCCGGGAGTCTTTAGTAGAGGGAGTCTTTAGATTCATTTTTAGGATAGGCTCTAAAGAAGTACCCTCAGGCCTTAGGCCTTCTTTGGCTTCTTGGGCGGGTGGGCCTCCTGCCACTTCATGCAGCGCTCGAAGAGGAGCTCGAAGTTCTCGTACATGCGGGGGTCGGTCTCCTCCCGCAGGCCGTAGATCACCTTCTTGGCTTTGTGCCAGAGGGTCTCGATGCCGCCAACCAGATCGAAGTACAGGTCCTCGTTCAAGAGCCCCCGGTTGATCAGCACCCCGCACAGCTCCAGGTGGCTGCACACCTCGTGGAACATGGACCACTCGGGGCTGCCCCGGGGGTGTTTCACCTTGAACTCGTCGAAGTCCTTGACGTGAAACTGGGTGAACATCCAGTTCCGAGCCTGTACCATGCGTTCGCTGCGAGACATGTCCCATATTCGCAACAAAATGTCCACATCGCGCTGGGTTAGCTGGGCCATCGCCTTCACCTCCTTTCCACTGGGATGCACCAGTATCAATTATACCACGAAATCGGGCATTTCTACCTTGTCTTCGCCAGGGTTTGGTGGTAAACTATAGGGGCAATACTCCGTGGAGAGCTCAATGGCCCATCAGGCCCTCTACAACAAATGGCGTCCCCGCACCTTCGCCCAGACCGGCGGCCAGGAGCACATCACCCAGACCCTGCTCCATGCCTTGCAGTCGGGCCGCATCACCCACGCCTATCTGTTCTCTGGCCCGAGGGGCACCGGCAAGACCACCACCGCCCGGGTCCTGGCCAAGGCGGTGAATTGCCTGAATAACGACGGCCGCGGCGAGCCCTGCAACGAGTGCGACTCGTGCCAGGCCTTCAACTCCGGCCGCGCTCTGGATCTCATCGAGATCGACGCCGCTTCCAACCGCGGCATCGACGAGATCCGCGACCTGCGCGAGAAGGTGGGCTATGCCCCTTCTCAGGCCAAGTACAAGGTCTACATCATCGACGAAGTGCACATGCTCACCACGGAGGCCTTCAACGCCCTCTTGAAAACGTTGGAGGAGCCGCCGTCCCACGCCATCTTCATCCTGGCCACTACGGAGTTCCACAAGGTGCCGGCCACCATCGTCTCGCGCTGCCAGCACTTCCCCTTCCGGCGGGTGCCCCTGGCCAAGCTCCTGGACCGGCTGCGCTTCATCGGCCAGGAGGAGGGCCTCCAGGTGGACGACGACGCCCTGGAGCTCATCGGCCGGGCGGCGGCTGGTAGCTACCGGGATGCCATTAGCCTACTGGACCAGTTGGCTGCCTTCGGCGGCGAGAGATTGACCCTTTCCTACGTCCAGACCGTCCTGGGCATGACGACATACCAGTCGGTGGGTGCTCTGGTGGATCACCTGCTGCGACGAGAGGTCTCCGGCGGCATCCAGCTCATCAACCAGGTCATGAATGACGGCGCTGACCTGCGCCAGTTCAACCGCCAACTGGTGGACTACCTGCGGGGACTTCTCTTGATCAAGTCCGGGAACGCTCAGTTGGTGAACGTCACCCGGGAGACCCTGGAGGAAATGACCGCCCAGGCCACCCAAACCGAGGCCGAGGCCATCGTGCGCCAGATCAAGATCTTCAACCAGGCGGACTGGAGCCTGCGGGGCAACACGCAGCCCCAGTTGCCCTTGGAACTGGCCTTCTTGGAGGCCATAGCGGCAGAACAACCAGCCCCGCCCGCCCGACCCCACGGCATTGCCGAGGGCGTCCCCGCCGCGGCCGGCACGGCGTTGTTTACTAGTAAAGGACCGGCGTTGACATCGGCCAGGCCCCTGGCCCGTAACGGCGCCCTCTTCAATCACACCCGACCTGCCCCGGCCCCGCCGCCAGCGGTCTCTGAAGAGGGGGGGAATCTCGCGGGCCCGGGCCTTCCCGCTTTGACCATGGAACAGGTGGCCAGCACCTGGGGGAAGCTCCTGGAGGAGATCCGGCCCGGCAACCGTTCCATCGAGGCCCTGCTCAAGGCCTGCGAGCCGGTGGGCGTAGAGAACGGTGTGGTGGTGTTGGGGTTCTATTGGCAGTTCCACAAGGAGCGCATTGAAGACCCCAAGAACAAGGCCATCGTGGAGAGGGCCCTGAGCAAGCTGCTGGGCCGTCCCAGTCGCATCCACTGCGTCATCGCCCCCAAGGGCTCCGGGATGGTCGTGCCCACCGAGGTCAAGCCCGCGGCGGTGGCCGAGGACGCTTTCCTGAAGGCGGCGGCGGAGATGGGCGCGATCATCGAAGAGGTTCCGGAGGGAGAATGAAGGAATGCCTGCTTTCTCCCCGGCTGAAAGAAGAGGACATCCTGTACGATGCCTCCCTGCGCCCCCGGACCCTGGCGGAGTACATCGGCCAGGAGAAGGTCAAGGAGAGCCTGAGCATCTTCCTCGCGGCAGCCAAGGGACGTGGTGAGGCCCTGGATCACGTGCTCCTGTACGGCCCTCCGGGCCTGGGCAAGACCACCCTGGCCCACGTCATCGCCAATGAGATGGGGGTCAGGATCAAGGTCACCTCGGGCCCGGCGGTGGAGCACCGGGGCGAGATGGCCTCCATGCTCACCACCCTGGAGAGGGGCGATATCCTGTTCATAGACGAGGTCCACCGGCTCAGCCGCCAGATCGAGGAGTTCTTGTACCCGGCCATGGAGGACTTCGCCGTGGACCTCTTTACGGGCAAGGGTAACACCTCCCGGGCCCTGCGGCTGCGCCTGCCCAACTACACCATCATCGGCGCGACCACCCGCATTGCCCTCATGACCTCTCCATTGCTGGTGCCAGAGAGATAGCCCGGCGGGCCCGGGGCACGCCCCGGGTGGCGAACCGACTGTTGAAGCGGGTGCGAGACTACGCTCAGGTGCGGGCCCGGGGCTCCATCGATCAGGCCGTAGCCACCGAGGCCCTGGCGATGCTGGAGGTGGACGAGCTGGGCCTGGACGACATCGACCGGCGAGTGCTTTCCGCCATCATCAACAAGTTCCAGGGGGGGCCGGTGGGCATCGAGACCATCGCCGCGGCCATCAGCGAGGAGGCCGACACGGTGATGGACGTCTACGAGCCCTACCTGCTCCAGCTTGGATTCCTGGCCCGGACGCCCCGAGGCCGCGTGGCCACCAAGCTGGCGTACCAGCACCTCGGGATACCCTGCCCGGAGGAAAGGCTCCAGGCGCCATTGTTTTAGCCCATGACGACGCTACTGCTCCACACCTGTTGCGCGCCCTGCACCACCTATCCCGAGCAGCGGCTCCGCGACCAGGGTTTCCAGGTCACCGGCTTCTGGTACAACCCCAACGTCCATCCCTACACCGAGCACCGGAAGCGCCGGGAGAGCCTGGAGGGCTATTCCGCCCTGGTGCGGCTTCCCATGATCTGGTGGGAGGAGTACGAGATGCCGCGCTTTTTCCGGGCGGTGGTGGGGCAGGAGGCGGACCGCTGCCAGCTCTGCTACCGTCTGCGCCTGGGCAAGGCGGCGGAGATGGCGGCCCGGCGTGGCTTCGAGTTATTCTCCACCACCCTCCTGGTGAGCCCCTACCAGAAGCACGAGCTCTTGCGGCAGGTGGGAGAAGCAGTGGCCGTGGAGCAAGGCATCGGATTCTATTACCAGGATTTCCGTGTGGGGTGGCCGGAGCGGGGGCGCCTGACCCGGGAGCACAACCTGTACCGCCAGCAGTACTGCGGCTGCGTTTACAGCGAGTGGGAGCGCTACGCCAGGGTGGACGTGGCCCAGGTGGTAGACCGTTATGGGTGCGAGGTGGTGGAGAATGCCGGGGCTTGAACCAATGGGCAAGCTCTTGATCGTCCTGGGCTTGTGCCTGGCCGGCATCGGTCTATTCCTGGTTCTGTGGCCGCGGATACCATTCCTGGGCCGGCTGCCCGTCGACATCCTGATCCAGCGGGGCAATTTCACCTTCTATTTCCCCCTGGTAACCTGCATCTTGCTCAGCATCCTTCTGGCTCACGTCTTCAATGTGGTCTTTCGGTTTTGGGGGCGCTAGGACATAGAGACTGTTATGACTCCGCTGAAAAAGCGTTTAACCGCAGAGCA
>JACQYG010000171.1 GCA_016208345.1 Chloroflexota bacterium | reverse complement strand
AGCGCGTGCCTCCTCCACGTCACCGTAGCTCATGTGGGGCATGCCGCAGCATTTTACGTCCTTCGGCGTGACCACCTGGCAGCGGTTGGTCGCCAGCACGCGCGCCGTGGCCGCGCTTCCCTCAGCGAAGACCAGGCTCTGGAAACACCCGAGGAAGAATCCGACCCGGTATTGGCGCTCGCTATTGGCCGGGGTCACCTCCAGCAGACTCTGGCGCAGGGGACGCACCGGCACCGTCGGCAGCATCCGCTCCATGTCCCGAAGGCGGGCGGGCAAAAGCCGGGTGAGGCCGAGCCGGTTGACCAACCTCTTCGGACCCAGCCGCTGGTAGGCCAGCATGGGCAGCATGGAGAGTTCCATCCGCTCTGGGTGGGGGAAGTAGTCGCGGAAGATGAGATTCTTAATCCAGGGCTGGCGCCGGGCCTGGTGGATGAGGTAACGCGCTTCCAGGGCCAGGTCGGCCGGTCGAATCCCCACCGGGCAAATGGCGTTGCAGGCCAAGCAGGCCAGGCACCTGTACATCTGGTCGGTGAAGTTGTGGGAAAGCCCCAACTCTCCCTCGACGGCCTTGCGCACCAGGGTCACCCGGGCGCGGGGTGAATCTGTCTCCTTCAGGGATTCCCGATAGAGCGGACAGGCCGACAGGCACAGCCCGCAGCGGATGCAGTAGAGGTACTTCTCCTCGTCGGGGATTTCGAGGCGAGAAAAGGGAGACCGAGGCAGGTTGTTGGGCATGGATGCTACATCCATCAGATCGACTGAAAAGATCAACCGAAACGTCCACCTGACGAGCAAAAAGGTGGGCGGCCTAATCGGCCCGCCGAAGCGACCGGGTCTTAGACCGCCCTTATCTTACCGAAATCTTACCGGAGAAGCAAGCTCGCCCCTAGGCCAGTCTCGACTCGAGACAGAAGAACCCTCACGACCAAGCCAGGCTATTCGTAGTACTCCGGCGCGTGCTTGAACTTGGGCCAGGCCACCGGGTCATGACCGGTGACGATCCGGACGCCGTGCACCCGACGCAGGTTGCGCATCGTCTTAATGGACTTGACCGCATCTGGGGGGCTATAGACCAACCCTGGCAGGACGTTCTCGTTGAGGATCTCCTCGGTGTAGCAACTGTCACCAGTCAGCAGTGTGGGACCCCATTTGTCCAGGTTGATCAGCAACGACTCGTGACCAGGGGTGTGGCCGGGCGTGAAGACGATCTTCAGCTTGCCATCGCCGAAGACGTCATAGAAGTCTTCCTTGTCGCCCTCCAGCAGGTACCAATTGAGGTCGGGCTTGGCAAAGTCGGCCCGGATGTAGGCCCCCGCCTGATAGAAGTCAGGTACGTAGGCGTACTGCATCTCGGCCCGCTGGACGAAGTAGATGGCGTTGGGGAACTCCCCGCAGCCGCCCGCGTGATCCAGGTGGAGGTGCGAGAAGATGACGTGGGTGATCTCCTCGGGCTTGACGCCGACCTTCTTCAATTGGTTCACCACGTACTGGTCCTCGGTCATGATCGGGTCGTAGGCGGCCACGACGGCTGCGCCCCAGTGCTTCACCTTGTCCCTGGCTACCTCGAGGGCATTGCCCGTGTCGTACAGGACCTTCCCCTTTTCGTGCTCAATCAGGAAGAAGGGGACAGGAACATCAAACGGCTCTCCAATGCCCCGCCCCATCGTGAAGAGGTGCTTCTGGCTCTTCAGCGTTCCACACTCGAACATGTACAGTTTCATGGTTGAACCCCTTTCTTGATCTCTGAAGTGGAATACCCTACCTTTTGTCTTCCGCGGCGCAGGTTCGCCGAGGGGGCGGACCAGCACAGAAGTTAGGGACCCCAACTACCCAATTCCTGCTGTTGGCTTCTACCAGAGCTCCATGGACTCTTTGAAGATCCTGGCCAGATCCTCTTTGGTTACCGGGCGCGGGCTGCCTACCAGCAACCGCTGCTGCTTCCAGCCACCCTCCACCAATCCGGGGATGTCAGCCTGGGTGTAGCCCAAAGCTTTGAGACCGTTCGGGGCGCCGATGTCCTTCATCAACTGGATGATCGTGTCCGGCAGCTTCATTGCGGCTTCCATCGGCGACAGCCCGGTGATATTCACGCCCAACAACTCCGCTACCCGGGCATGCTTTTCAGGATTGGAGGGCGCAGTGAAGCAGAAGCTCGCGGGTGCCGTGAGGATAGTAGATATACCGTGGGGCACCATTGGCTCCTCGACACCGTAGCCGGGTGGGATCCAGTCCCTGATCATGCCGGCGATCGGATACCCCAGGGCATGGGGGATGTGCACGCCGGCGTTGCCAAAACCGATGCCGGCAAAGGTTGCCCCCATTGCCATGTAGGTCCTGGCTTCGAGGTCGTTGCCATTGAAACAGGCCCGCCGCAGATACTTGCCTACCCATTCGATCGCCTTCTCGCTCCACAGGTCGGCGATGGGATTAGACCCAATGTAGGCTGGCCTCAGGGCAGGGCTCTCCGCCTTGGGTCTGGTATTGTAGGGCTTGTTGGTGAAGGACTCGGCAGCATGGGTGAGCACGTCAAGGCCGGTCCCAGCGGTGACCGCGGCCGGCTGGGACAGTGTGTTCAGCGGATCGACAATGGCCATTGCCGGCCGGATGTTCACGTGGGATATGCCCGTCTTCACCTTCAAGTCTAGCAAGTCCAGCACGCTCACCGGTGTCGTCTCGCTGCCCGTGCCGCCCGTCGTGGGCAGGGCAATCATGGACTTCAACGGACCGGGGACGAGCTTGCCCTTGCCGATTGGTTGGTTGATGTAATCGTACAGGTCGGCGGGATAGGTGTTGAAGAGGTTCATGGCCTTGGCAGTGTCGATGGTGCTGCCGCCTCCCAGGGCCACGAAAGCATCGAAGACGACATCCCCAACGCTTTCGATCGCGTGTTTGATGGACACATCGGTTGGCTCGATGTGGACCTCGTCGAAGATGGTGAGTTGGATTCCTTCGTCCTCGATGATGGTCTTGACCTTGTCAACCAGGCCAAATTCCCACAGGTGCTTGTCCGTGACGAGCAAGACCTTCTTGGCCCCCAAGGTCTTCAGTTCGTATCCTAGTTCCTCCGTCGCCCCGGCGCCAAACTTCAACTTCGCCATCGTTAGGGGGATGACGGATTCCAATTTTACAGTCAATTTGCACCTCCTTAAGCGGATATTATTCTGTTGCCACCGTATGCATAAATAGTGGCTGAAGTACGATAAGAGGTTCCCGACCTCAATCGATCGATTACATGTTTGGAATTCCTTCCTCTTTCCCTCATTCCACCAAACCAGAGAGAACCTCTCAGTTCCAGCTTGCCCGGGAGTCTGAGATATCAGGCGAATATGCCGTGCCTGGCTCAGGCTGCTCCTTCCTACCCTGCCGGGCCCACCCCCGCCGGGTATAATACTCGGTGACCATATGGTGTAGCTCGGCCTCGGTCAGCGTTTCGTCCTTGGGCTTCAGCGGCTCTCGCAGGAAACGCATTGGCAGGGTATCGTCGGCTGGCAGCATCCCCTCCCAGCCAGCGAACTCCGCCTTGTAGACCGTGGCTCGCAGGTGGCAGGCCCCGCGGTCCGAGACGGCGAAGGCCAGGCCCATCCCTTTGAGCGCCCGTGGGTCGTAGCCAGCGGGTTCCAGCCCTTTGACGTGGATGGCCAACTCCTCAAGGCCCAGTTCCCGACTGGCCGAGAGGACGCCTCGACTGAATAGCTCGCCGATCCCTTCTCGCTTGGCGATCAGGCGTAGCAACTCGGCGATACCATCAACATCTCCGTAATCCAGCTTCAGGTCCAGCGCCCCGCGGCGTGAGGCCTCGATGGCGAAGCTGGCCACATTGCCAGCGGTAATGGTGTCCAACCCCAGCCGGTCGCAGATGTCGTTGAGGTAGAGGATCTCCGCCAAGTCATCCACGTCACACAGTCCGCCGAAGGCGAAGATGGTCTCGTACTCAGGCCCCTCTACAGTCAAGCCGGCATGGCGGCCATTGGGCACGGTGGTGACCTTGCCGCAAGCGAAGAAGCAGCGGTAGCAGGCCTTGGGATGTGGTTTGAAGCGCTCCACCAGCGTGGGGGCGCTGATCTCCTCCCAATGGGGGATAGTGCCCGCCAACCAGTAATAGCTGGGGAAGGAGCCCACCTTATTGGCGGTAGCCACAATCATGGGCGTGCCCAAGTGGCGATAATTCTGGGCACCTGCGTCCTTGTTCCCCCGCTCTCGTAGTTCGCGATCGTAGGTGGTGATGGCCTCTGCATCGTAGAGAGGACAATCCGCGTTGCCGTGAAATACGATCCCCTTGACCCGCTTGGCCCCCATCACCGCCCCCATACCGGTGCGGCCAGCATGTCGGCCCCGGTCGTTGCCTACCAAGGCGAAAGGAACCTGCTTTTCGCCGGCGGGGCCGATGACGATAGCCTTCGCCCCGCGCACGCCCGTGGCTGCCTCCAGCGCCTCCTCAGTCTGATAGGTATCCATACCCCAGAAAGGCGTGGCATCGTGGAAGGTGGCCCCTCTGTCGGTGATCTCCAGATAGACTGGCTGGTCGGCAGCCCCTTGCAGCAAGATGGCATCGTAGCCGGTAGCCTTGATGCGAGGCGCAACATGCCCGCCGGCACAGGATTCACCGAAAATGCCAGTCAGAGGTGACTTGGCGAAGAGAGCATAGCGGCTAGCAGGAGATAGGACGGTGCCCGTGGCCGGGCCAATGGCTAGTATGAGGGGATTTTCGGGAGCAAGGGGATCAACGCCCGCGGGAGCGTTTTCCAAGAGAAGGTGAGCGCCCAGCCCCTTCCCGCCCAGGTAGCGGGTCAGGACATCCTCGGAGATCGCCTCTATGTTCCAGGTCCGTGTGGGAAGATCCACCCGCAGAAACCGGTTATAGAAGCCGTACATCCTTGTCTCCATATCTTCGACTTCGAAGATGTGGGCTAATTATATATTGGTGCTCCCCAGTGTCAAGTCGTGGACGGCGGGAAATCGAGGCGCGCAGAAAATTTAAGCTGGCCTGGACCCCGAGGGGCCAATTGTGGCCAAGGCCGAAAATGGCTTCTCTCCTGGAGGTGGAAGACGGAAAATGGAAGTTGAAACCCCCTCCATCCTCTTTTACTCGGTGAGTATCATACCATGGCATCAGCAGGCGTATATGCCCCGAACGGCTCCCTGCTACCCGCTCGTGATGAGTCCTGCCGCTTTTCTTGACAGGCAGGTTGTGGTGGGGTAAGATAGCGCTGGACTAAAAGAGGATCAACCAGGTGTCGGACGTGATCATCGGGGCTGACCTGGGGGGAACCAAGATCCGGTCAGCCCTTTTCGATGTTCGGGGCCATCTCTTGGCCCGCAAGAGCCTCCCCACCATGGCCTCCCGGGGCCCAGACGTGGTCCTGGAGCGGATTGTGGCCTGCCTGCGCGAGATGGTGGCCGCGGCCCGAGGCCAGGCCATCCTGGGCATCGGCCTGGGCGCACCGGGCCCCCTTAACCCCTGGACCGGGGTGATCTCCACCCCTCCCAACCTGCCCGGCTGGCACGACGTGCCGCTCCGAATAGGCGGCGGGATCATCTCCGGCGGTAGGCTGTTCCTGGGCGCCGACGGCGCGGCCGGAGAGGTGGGGCACCAGACCCTTGACATAAATGGCCCCCAGGACCGCTGCGGCAACGTCGGGTGCCTGGAGGCCCTGGCGGCGGGCCCGGCCATCGCCCGCCAGGCCAACGAGGCCATAGCCAGGGGAGAAGCCACCGCTATCGCCACCCTGGCTCAGGCCGAGAACAGGCCCATCTCCGCCGAGCACGTGCACCGCGCCGCCCGGCAGGGCGACCGCTTGGCCCGGCAGATCCTGGAGCACGCCGGGGAGAACATCGGCGTGGGGGTGGTGAACCTCTTGCACCTCTTCAACCCCCGCCTGGTCATCATCGGGGGCGGCGTGGCCAACGCCGGCGAATTGCTCCTGGAGCCCATCCGCCGTACAGTCCAGGAGAGGGCCATGGAGGTCTTCCGCCGGAACGTCCGCATCGTGCCGGCGGCCCTGGGGGATGACGCGGGGCTATACGGCGCGGTGGCCCTGGTGCTATCCGAATTGGGGCGGTGATCCCCTTCAAGGCTGAAGCCGCGGCTTAACCACTAAGCCACGAAGACACGAAGGATGTAGATGGTGGCAGATGGCAGAAGGCCAATGGTAGCTGCATTTGCTATCAGCTATCTGCTATTAGCCATCTTTGCGTCTTCGTGGTAGGGTTCTTTCCCCTCTTCTTTGAACGTCCTGATCAGAGAATCCCAGACGTGTCGCAAGGCCAGCCGCATCAACACCGGCCGGGTCTTCGACCAGGCAATGGCCGCGTCCAGCCGCGCCACCTCGTCCAGCGGCTTTGGGCTATATTGAGCCTGTGAATACATATGGCTGATGGCCTCCACGCCCTCCTGGCCTTTGGCCCGGGCCTGAGGCGTGAGGCGGCCTCGCCAGGGAAGAGGCTTCTCCGGCGCCTGGGCGATCCTTTGCTGAAGGCGCCGGGAATACTCCAGCACGGTTTGGGCCGGCATCTTGCCCTCCCCCGCCCAGGCTCCATAGCGACACAGGCGCTGGTAGGTAAGGCTCACCCAGGTAGCCCGGGTTAGCCCTCTCTCCACCAGGGGCCACAAGGTCCAGGCCAGGAGCCCCAGGATCAGGCCCAGCGCCAGCACCCCCCGGAAACCCACCTGTCCGGCCCACTGGAAGCCCAGGCCCAGCCAGGATTTTCGACCTCCTGGCCCTGCCTCGGGCTCTTCGGGAGGGGCGAAAGGCTCTTCCATGGTTTCGTAGGCGGAGCCCTCGAACCTTGGGATCAGCGCCCGGGAAGGCGTGGGCTCGAACTCGATCCAGCCGTAAGGCGGGAAATAGACCTCGGTCCAGGCGTGGGCGTCCCTCTCGCTCACCACGTAGTCCCTGGCTCCGAAGTCGTAGGCCCCAGGCAGATAACCGGTGGCGAGCCGGGCCGGGACCCCTACGCTGCGCAGCAGGACCGCCATCACCGTCCCGAAGTAGTCGCAATAGCCCTTTTGGATGAAGAGGAAATAGTCCACCGCATCGAAATCCCCGGCGGGGAGCTTGATGTTCTGGTCGTAGGGGAGCTGGCGCAGATAGCTCTGCACCGCTACTGCCTTGTCGTAGGGATTGGTCGCGCCGGCGGTGATCTGGCGGGCCAGATCCTCCACCCGTTTGGGCAGGTTGGCCGGCAATTGCAGGTAGTGCTTGGTTACCCAGGTGGGATAGGTGGTGGAGGCCTTTCGCAAGTCCTTGACGCCTGCCTTGGGCAGGTTGGAGACCACTGTGTAGTGCGCGGCGGCCAGAGGGGGCCGCTTCATGTAAAGGGCCGAATAGTCCTCGCTCCCCAGGGCTATCAGCCGATAAGGCTGCCCCAACTGCATGGGTTGGTTGGCGGCGAAGATCACGTCGGCCCGGGGCTGCACTATCTCCACCGTCTGGGACAGCAAGGTGCCGGGGACCACCGAGGCCGGCACCGCCTGGTCTGGCGTGCGGTCCAAAGAGGTCTTCTCGCTGTTAGCCCAACCCCGGCCGGTGTAATAGTCGTAGGTGACCCCCCGCCAGTAGTGGGAAGG
>JACQYG010000029.1 GCA_016208345.1 Chloroflexota bacterium | reverse complement strand
GGAAACGGCCATGAAATCCACCTCAACCGGTATGTCCATGGCGCGTATCAGGTCCATCATGAACATGGCCGCCCCTTTCAATACGCCGATCAAGACCGGCCGCTTGCCGGCGTAGTCGGCGCTTATCTGCCGGCCCAGTTCCACGATGCGGGCCTGAATGGCCTCCGAGGTGATCAAGACCTCGTGCACGTCCTCTAGCATCCGTTTCCCCTTCCAAATAATGGCTTAGCCGACCTTCCTGAACTCCAGGTGCAACAGCCTCTGCGTGTCCATCGAGGGCTTCACCCGCCCATCAGCCCGCCAACCGCCCACCCAGATTATCTGTCGAGGATTCGCGATCACCGGGATATAGTCCCTCAGTTCCCGGGGGACCTTGGCGTCCACCAGGTAGTCCTGGAGCTTTTTCGTCCCTTTCATCCCCAGGGGTTGAAAGCGGTCGCCGGGCCTCCGGCGCCGGAGGACCAGCCGGTCACCGGTGAGAGCGTAGTCAAACCGGGCTAGAAGTCTATCCTGGCCTCTCTCAGATGCCGCCAGGTCCTTGGCCTCCCCGGCCTCCTGGACCCGGGCCACCAGTTGCCACGGCGAATCGGGCAACCTGGTGATCCCCGGGCAGGAAATGGCCACCTCCTCCGCGAACAACAGTGGAAAATCTGCCCGCTGGCGCTGGCGGCGGGTCCAATAGCCCTCCACTGCCTCCTTGCGCCCGAGGACGAAGTCCTCGTGCCCCACCGTCAGCCGGAGGGAGTGAGGCAGGACGATGGTTGTCCCCGGGGGCCGGGCACGGATGGCCTCCAACGCCGCGGCCACGTGGCCCCAGCCGAAGTCCTGCCAGCCGGGCCAGAGCTGGGCCAGGGCCAGGCGCAGGAGATGCCCCTGCAAGCTGGGGTGAAGGCATCCCCACTCATGGCGGCTGAAGCACAACAGGCCATCGGCTTCCTGGATGATCCTCGGCCAGGCCTCCTGGGCCAGCTTGGACAAATAACCGTAATCCAGGGCCAGGGAGCGCGCGGCGCGCAGCAGCGTTTGGCGAAGATTGGGGTTATAGGCCTCCAGCGCGGGGATCAGTTGCCAGCGCACGCGATTGCGCAAGTACCGGAGGTCCAGATTGGAGCGGTCCAGGCGTGGCGAGAGACCCTGTTGTGCGCAGTATTCCAGCGTCTCTTGCCGGGTAATGTCCAGGAGCGGCCGGGCCAGGCGAACGTCGAGCCGCTCACCGGCATCGCGATCAATGACGGTGAGCTCCTGTACCGGCGTCATGCCACGTAGGCCAGCCATGCCCGCTCCTCTCAGCCAGTGGATCAGGATGGTCTCCACCTGATCATCCGCGGTGTGACCCACCGCCACCGCTCGGGTACCCAGGGACCGGGCCAGCCGGGCAAAGAAGGCATACCGGACCTCCCGGGCCGCGTCTTCCAGGGACAGCTTGTGTCTCTTCCGGTAGGCGGCCACGTCGCAGCGTCCGACGGTGCAGGGCACGCCGCAACGGGCAGCGACCTGAGCAGCCAGGGCGGCGTCGGCCTCCGCCTCCTGGCCGCGGAGACCGTGGTTCAGGTGGGCCACCTGCAACTTCAGGCCCAGTTCCCGGCTGAGGCCATGAAGGACCATCAGCAGGCATAGCGAGTCGGGCCCGCCGGAGACCCCCACCAGCACCGTTTCCGAGGGCTGAAAGATGCCGTTCTCAATGATGGTATTTCGCACCTTAGCCGAGAGAGACGGAACGCCCATGCCAGTCCCATTATAACAAAAAGTGGCCAACCCGGGTAACCCTCGGAGTTGCCACTCGTTGCGCCGAAGGAGGCTCAGTGTCAAATCTGACAATTGGTGGCGGCGACAGGATTCGGACCTGTGACCTAACGATTATGAGCCGTCCGCTCTACCACTGAGCTACGCCGCCACCGGCGAGATGCCCAACATATGCCAAACCTCCTAGAGCGTGCCATTGGCATTAGCATCGGCCAGCATCGGCATCCGAGCAGGTGCCTGGCATTCACAGGAGGTTTTCCGTTGGGTCAAAACCTGTTCCTGACAGGTTCAGGAATTTGGTAGCGGGGGTTGGATTCGAACCAACGACCTTCGGGTTATGAGCCCGACGAGCTTCCACTGCTCCACCCCGCGTCAGCGCCAAGGATTATACATCAACGGCCCGACAAAGTCAAGGCTTTTGCCGGGGAGCAAAGAAGAGGCGCCACCATCTGGTCCACCGCGGTTCCGGCGACAAGGCAGGGTTCGTTTCGTAGGTCGGCGAAGGCCTCGGCGTATCAGCCGGCGATGGTGTTAGCGGCTTCGTCACCGGCACTGGCAGGAGAACCGTTTCCCCCGGTTTCGCCAGCAACAGCTCCTCCCGCGCCACCTTTTCCACGTAGGCGTCGGAACTCATGTACGCGACCAGTTCTTTGAGTTCCTTGTTCTGGTCTTCCAGTGCCTTGATCTCTTGTTTGACAGCCAGAGCCCGCTGCTCCAAACGATAGTTCTCCAGCGCCCGGCCCAGGAAGGCCAGCAAGATGTACACGGCGATGGTGGTTACCAGGACTGCGGCCAGTTGCCCGGTCAAGGAGGATATTTGCCAGCGCCCCAGTTTCAAGCCAGCACCTCGTTGCAGGGATCCCACGCACAAGTATACAACGCTGCACCGTACGGCGCAAGTTTCAAGAGGCCAGCCTCGGCTGGCCCTTGAGCCTGGAGAGCAAAGCCGGAAACGAAACGGTATTGATTACACTGGCCGGCTCCGCCCAACCGCGGCGAGCCATGGCCAGCCCGAAGCTGATGGCCTCCAGCGACTCCACACGGTGGGAGTCGGTGCTGATGGCCAACTTCGCCCCGGCGGCCACCGCCTGGCGCACATGCACGTCGTCCAGGTCCAGCCGGTTGGGCATGGAATTGACCTCCAGGCCAGTGCCGGTGGCCACCGCCTCCCTCAAGATCGCTGCGAAATTCAGGTCGTAGGGCTCACGCTCGCCCAGGATCACGCCGGTGGGATGGCCGATGATGTCCACGTGGGGGTTGCGCATGGCTGCCAGGACCCGGCCGGTGATCCTGTCCCTCTCCTGCCGCAAGCCGGAGTGCACCGAGGCCACCACCAGGTCCAGCTTTGCCAGGACGTCATCGGGCAGGTCCAGCGTGCCGTCCGCCTTGACCTCCACCTCCACGCCGGACAGCACCCGGAAAGGGGCCAGTTCCCGGTTGACCTCTTCTATTTCGGCCTGGCGCTCTTGCAGCCGGTCCACGGTAAGACCCCGGGCGATGCCCAGGGACTTGGTGTGGTCGGTGACGGCGATGTACTCGTATCCCCGGGCCTTGGCCGCCTGGGCCATCTCCCGGATGCTGCTCACGCCATCGCTCCAGGTTGAATGGACGTGCAGGTCGCCCTTCAGGTCAACTGATTGGACCAGCCGGGGCAGCCGCCGCTCCCTGGCCGCTTCCACCTCGCCGGCATCTTCCCGCAGCTCCGGAGGGATGTAATCCAGTTCCAGGGTCAGATAGACGTCCTCCTCCTCAGGGCAGAGGATCACGCCACCGTCGGGCTTCGTGAAGCCGTACTCGCTCAGGCTGAGACCGTGATCCAGGGCCAGCTCCCTCAGGTGCACGTTGTGGTCCTTGCTGCCGGTGAAATGCTGCAACAATGAGCCGTAGTGGGTTTCCTCCAACACCATCAGGTCGATCTGAAGGCCGTCCGCCAGGAGCACGGTGCTCTTGGTGTCGCCCTGGGACACCACTTCGGCCACCTCCGGGAGTTGGGCGAAGAAGCGAACCACCGCCTGCGGCTCGCGCGAAACAGCCAGGATGTCGATGTCGCCAACGGTAGGTTTGTAACGGCGCAGGCTTCCCGCCGTGGTCAGGCGTAGAACCTGTGAACATCCCTGGAGACCAGCTAAGAGGGCCTGGGCCACCGGCAGAGCGATGCCCAGCGGGATGCGCTCTGACCGGCGATGCAACATCTCGATGCCCTGAAGGATCTTCTCCTCCGACCTCTCGCCCATCCCCGGCAAGCCCCGGAGCTTGCCCTCTTTGGCCGCCCGCTCCACCTCGGCGACGCTGGTGATGCCCAACCGCTGATACAACAGCCAGGCGGTCTTGGGGCCCACGCCGGGTATGGTGCGCAGAGAAAGCACCCCCGGAGGCATCTCCTCGCGGAGCTGATCCTGCAGGGCCACCCGGCCGGTGGTGAGGTACTCCTGGATCTTGGCGGCGATGCTCTCGCCAATGCCAGGCACCTCCCGCAACCGCCCTTGTTGCCAGAGAACGGCGACGTCCTGGGTGGCATGCTCGATGTTATCGGCTGCCTTGCGATAGGCGATGATCTTGTAGATGGTGTCGCCTTTCATCTCCAACATGTCGGCCAGCTCGCGGAAGATGGAGGCGAGTTCCTTATTGCTGGACCGGCCCATCTCGTCGCTCCAGGCCCTGCAGAGCCGCGGTCACGTCGCCAAAACGCCGGAACGGATGAAACGGCAAGCCCCTCTGCTCCAGATAGCCGGCCAACAGTCCCTTGGCGAAGACCAGGTCGGCGGCCTCGGCACCGCAGCGGTCGGAAAGTCCATCGCCCACGTAGATCGCCCGCCCGCCCGGCGGTCGAAGCTCCTCCACCAGGAGCCGTTTGCAATTGCCGAAGGTGCAGCAACGCGGGTTGGGTCGGGAGAAGCTGAGCTCGATGTGGGGACCCTGGAAAGACAGGTGATTGGCATAAAACGGAATGCGAGAGAGCCCATGTACCTCCAGAAGCCGCCGGATGTAAAAGTCAAAGCCGTCGCTCACTATGCGCAGGTCGTAGCCCTGCCCGTGGCAGAAGGTCACGAAATCCCGGAAGTCGGGGTCCAGCGGCACCTGCGCTGCCAGTTGGGCCAGGTCGCTCTCGGTGGCGTGCACCAGCGCCCATTGTCGGCGGCAGCGCTCTTCGGTGGTGATCTCGAAACGCCGCCAGGCCTCGTTCACCGGTATCCAGGCGTCGCCGGCGTAATGGTTCAAGATGACATGTTGCACGTCTTCGGCCGTCACCGTGCCGTCAAAGTCGCAGAAGACCACTGGCTTCACTGGGCCTTCTCCAGGGGGGCATAGGCCAGCGAGAGCCGCTTCAGCCCCAGGCCGGCGAAGGCCACGGTGACCTCCACATCGTCCCTCACCGCCTTGACCTCCACCACGATCCCTTCACCAAACATGCCGTGCCGCACCCTGTCGCCGGCCTTAAACCCGCCGGCCGCCACCGCCGGTGTCGCAGGCTGCAGCGACCGGGGACTGGAAGGCGTGCCCCAGCCCCGGGCACCGTTGGCAAAGACCCCCAGGGGCTTCTGGACCAGATGCCTGGGCACATCCGCCAGAAAGCGCGAAGGCTCCCGGCTGATGCTCTGGCCGAAGATCGTCCGCCGGAAGCAATAGACCAGGTACAGGCGGTGCATGGCTCGGGTGATGCCCACATAGCAAAGCCTTCTCTCCTCTTCCAGCTCGGCCGGGTTTTCCTCCCCATTGTCCAAAGAGCGCGAGTGGGGCAACAGTCCCTCCTCCATCCCCACGATGAAGACCACCGGGAACTCCAATCCCTTGGCAGAGTGCAGCGTCAGAAGGGTGACCGCCTCGGCCTTCTCCTGGTAATTGTCCACGTCGGAGACCAGTGCCACCTCCTCCAGGAAACCAGGGAGTCCCAGGCCCGGGTTGCGCTCGTCGTACTGCCTGGCCACTGAGCGCAGCTCCTGGATGTTCTCCCAGCGCTCCCTGCCCTCCTCGGTGCCGTCCTGGAGGTAGTGGGCGTAGCCGGTCCTATCCAGCACCTGGTCCAGGATGTCCACCACAAAGGGGCTGTCGTGCGAGGACCTCAACTGGTCCAGCAGCGCCAGGAATTCCAGGAGCGGCCCTCGAGCGCGAGGGCTAAGGGGTGGTGCGTCGCGGCTGGCGGCATCGCTCTGCGTCGCCTCTGCCCCCTCCTGTTGCAGGGGCGGGCCTTGTGTCTGCCCAATGGCCATGAGCTGCAGGGCGGTGTAGATGGGCAACTGCCTCTCCCCTGCCCATCGCTACAGCTCGGCCATGGTTCGCTGGCCCACGCCGCGGCCGGGCACGTTGATGATGCGCCCAAGGCTCACGTCGTCGTAAGGGTCGTGTACTAGCCGAAGATAGGCCATGACGTCCTTGACCTCGCGGCGCTCGTAGAAGCGGGTGGCACCCACCAGGCGATACGGGAGGCCGGCACGCACGAGTGCGTCCTCCAGGGCCCGGCTCTGGGCATTGGTGCGGTACATCACAGCGAAATTGCGCAGTTGATATTGCTCCACGGCAACCAGCCCACCGATCTCGTTGACCACATACTGGGCCTCCTCCTGCTCGTTGTAGGCCTCGAAGACCGTGACCGGCAGGCCCTCCGGGTTCTCGGTCCACAG
>JACQYG010000170.1 GCA_016208345.1 Chloroflexota bacterium | reverse complement strand
CTCCTCTCCCGCTTCGGCGCGGAGTTGGTGCTGACCCCCGCCATCGAGGGGATGTCGGGCGCTGTCTACGCCGCCGAGGAGTTGGTGAGAAAGAACCCGGACTATTTCATGCCACAGCAGTTCCTGAACCCGGCCAATCCGAAGGTCCACCGCCACACCACCGCCGAGGAGATCTGGCAGGCCACCGGTGGCCGCCTCGACGCTTTCGTAGCCTGGGTGGGCACCGGTGGCACCATTACTGGTGTGGGCGAGGTGTTGAAGACGCGGCTGCCCTCGGTACTCATCGTGGCCGTGGAGCCAGCCCGTTCTCCAGTGCTCCAGGGGGGCGAGGCTGGACCGCACGGCATCCAGGGCATCGGCGCTAGCTTCGTCCCCGGCGTCCTCAATCGTGCGGTCATCGACGAAATCATGGCCGTTGCCGATGAGGAGGCCTACACCACGGCTGGCAGGCTGGCGCGAGAGGAGGGCCTTCTGGTGGGCATCTCCGCGGGGGCCAACGTCTTCGCCGCTCTTCAGGTGGCCAGGAGGCTAGGGGCAGGCAAAACTGTGGTTACCATCCTGCCGGACACCGGGGAGCGATACCTGACCATTTCCTTCTGAGAGGCTAACATATATGTCTGTTAAGGTTTACGTTCCTAGTCCCTGGCGCAACCTCACCGGTGGTAAGGCCAGGGTAGAGGTGGCGGCCAATGACATCGCAGGACTCCTGGGGAGCATGGAAGCCCTCTATCCCGGTTTCATGAGTCATGTGGTCGACGAAACGGGAGAGGTTTTCCACCACGTTAACATTTTCGTTAACCAGGAGTTGATCTCTCATTCCCAAGGACTCCATACCACTCTCCGGGACGGGGAGGAGGTGGCCTTCGTTCCCGCCCTCGCCGGTGGTAACTCTGCATACCTGGGCGCGGAGAAGGAACCTGCTAGCCGTGGGCGAGAGACGATAGACCTGAACGCCCTCAAGGCCGGCGGCTTCATCATGCAGAGACAGGGCAACTTCTTCTCCCTGCGATTGAAGGTGCCAGTTGGAAACATCACCGGCGAGCAGCTCATGAAGGTGGCGGATGTAGCCCAGCGCTATGGCAAGGGTCACGTCCACCTCACCATGCGCCAAGGAATCGAGATCCCCTTCATCCGTCTGGACGACTTCAATGCCGTCACCGGAGAGCTGGCCATCGTCGGCCTGGGCCTGGGGGCTTGCGGGGCGCGGGTGCGGGTGGTCACCGCCTGCCAGGGGACCGCCATCTGCCCCCACGCCCTGGGCGATACCCACTCCCTCGCCGGAAAGCTCGATGAGCGCCTCTACGGGCGATGGGGACTCCCACACAAGTTCAAGATGGGGGTTACCGGCTGCCCCAACGCCTGTGCCAAACCTCAGGAGAACGACCTGGGTTTTATGGCCGTGGTGGAGCCGGTTTTCGACGAGTCCGGCGGGCATGAATGCATCGCCTGCGGTCTTTGCGTAGACCTTTGCCCGGGGAAGGCTATTCAGTTGGTGGATGGGAAGCCGGTGATTGACCGGGGCAGATGCTTCCACGATGCCCGCTGCATCATGCATTGTCCAACCGGCTCCTGGCGGGCGAGGCGAGAAGGCTGGAACGCCTACGTTGGGGGGAAATGGGGCCGCCAGCCTCAGCTTGGCGTCCTTTTCGCCGAGTTTCTCTCCGAAGAGCAGGCGGTTGATCTGGCCGAAAGGACCCTGGCTGCCTACTGCCGGCTAGCGAACAAAGGGGAACGTCTGGGGAGTCTGATCAACCGTCTCGGCCTGGCCACGTTCAAGGAGGCTGTCTATTATGAGCAGCCATGTCCTTGACTTGCGGGGAGAGGTCTGCCCCATGAACTTTGTGCGCATTAAGCTGAAGCTGGAGGAGTTGCAGGGCGGGGAGGGGCTGGAAGTCTGGCTGGACGAGGGGGAGCCGGTGTGCAATGTGACAAGGAGCGTCAAGGACGAGGGACACAAGATCCTCAAGCTGGAGCGGGTTAATTGCTTCTACAGACTGCTCATTGAGAAAGCCCAACCGATTTGCTGAGGGGGATCAAGGAGACGAGCGTGTCCCCATCGCAATACTAGCACCAATGGTTAATCAAGGTCAAAGGCATGAGCAACTATCCCGTAGTGTTGGCTAACCTGGAGAGTGGCGTTCTGGTCATTGGCGGCGGCGAGGTAGCTGCTCGCAAGGTGGATGGGCTTCTGGCGGCCGGCGCCGGGGTCACGGTGATCAGCCCGCAGTTTTGCCCTGCCCTGGAGGGATTGGCCGCCCAGGAACGGATCACGGTCCTGCGCCGCGCCTACCAGCCCGGCGATTTGGCCGGAGCGCGCCTGGCCATCGCCTGTACGGACGATCCCCAGGTGAACCAGGCTGTGTACCAGGAGGCCCAGGAGCATAATATCCTTATAAACTCGGTAGACAACCCGGCCCATTGCACCTTCTATGTCCCAGCCGTGGTGCGCCGGGGGCCAGTAATCATCGCTATCGGCACCGGAGGGGCCAGCCCGGCCCTGGCAGCGCGGCTGCGAAAAGACATCGCGGCGGCCGTAGGCCCGGAGTACGGGCGATTGGCAGTACTCTTGGCCGAGTACAGGCCCTGGATGCAGGCCCACGTCCCCCAGGCCGCCTGGCGGAAGGCACTGTGCCAGGAGTTGGTGGACACCTTGCTGCCTCTCCTGCGCGAAGGACAGGAGGTCGCAGCACGGCAGGAGGCGGAAGCCATCCTGCGTCGAGTGGTGGAAGGGTAGGTATTTCTCACCACAAAACGCGCAAAGAACGCGGAGAAAACAGCCCATCGCGAAGGCATGTGGGCCAGGCCGGAGTAGTGGGGGAGAGGCTGGCGAGACAGTTGCAGGAGGAGAAACAGCATTGATTTCAGGCATTGTCTATATTGTCGGCGCGGGGCCCGGCGACCCGGGTCTCATCACCGTGAAAGGTGTGGAGTGCTTGCGCCGCGCCGACGTGATCATCTATGACCGTCTGGTCAGCCCGCACCTGCTGGACTACGCTCCATTTCAGGCCGAACGCATCTACGTGGGTAAGGCCAGCAGCGACCATATCCTGTCTCAGAAGGAGACCAATCGCCTGCTGGTGGAGAGGGCCCGGCAGGGCAAGACTGTGGTGCGACTGAAGGGTGGCGACCCCTTCGTCTTTGGCCGCGGCGGCGAAGAGGCCCTGGCCCTGGTCGAGGCCTGCATCCCCTTCGAGGTGGTGCCCGGTGTTACCAGCGCCATTGCCGCTCCTGCCTATGCCGGCATCCCGGTGACGCATCGGGGCGTGGCGCGGTCATTTGCTGTCTTCTCAGGGCATCGGACGGAAGGGGAGACACGGGGAGGCGGAGACGCGGAGACGGCAGCCGTCAGCAGCCAGCCGTCGGCCGTCAGCCGTCCGCTATCAGCCATCAGCCGTCAGCCATCTGCCGACACGCTGGGTAGCGAACGTGGACCGTGGACCGTGGAACGTGAAACCCAGATTTTCCTGATGGGCATGGAGAACCTGGGCAGCATCGTGGCCTCTTTGCTGGAAGAAGGATACTCGTCGGAGACGCCAGTGGCCCTGGTGCGCTGGGGGACTACACCGCAGCAGGAGACGGTGGTGGGCACTTTGGGCGACATCGTGGAGCGGGGCCGGGGAGTGCATCCACCGGCCGTGCTGGTGGTGGGCCAGGTGGTGTCGCTGCGAGAGAGGCTGAAGTGGTTCGAGGATCGCCCGCTCTTCGGCAAGCGCATCCTAGTCACCCGCTCCCGGGAGCAGGCCAGCAAGCTTTCTTGCCTGCTGGCGGAACAGGGGGCAGAGCCCATCGACTTCCCGGTCATCCAGATCTTGCCAATGGAGGACGATACGCCGCTGGATGAGGCCCTAGCTCACCCTCATGATTGGGTCATCTTCACCAGTGCCAACGGGGTCAAGGCCGTCTGGGATCGACTGCAAGCGGCAGGACGGGACGCCCGCGCCTTTGCTGGCGTGCGCCTCTGCGCTATCGGCCCGGCCACTGCGGCAGAGTTGGCCTCCCATGGCCTCCACGCCGATTTCGTCCCCGCCGAATACGTAGCCGAGGCTATCGTCGCCGGCATAGGTGACGTAGCTGGCCAGCGCATCATGCTCCCCCGCGCTGACATCGCCCAGGAGTTCCTGGCGG
>JACQYG010000169.1 GCA_016208345.1 Chloroflexota bacterium | reverse complement strand
GTGGTGGCGGCGACGGTGCTTCAACCCGGTGGCGAACTGGCCCGCTTTGGCTCTGAGCAACTTGGCTTTGGCTATCGCACCAGCGGTTTAAAGGGATGGCCGAAGGGTGGGATCCGGCCCGTCATCACCCAGGTCGAGGTCGGCTTGTGCCAGGGCGAAGTCGCTCTGCTGGAGCGCAAGTCCTGGGGCTACACCCTTAGCCGCCGGGCCCGCCAACCCGAGGAGCCCAGCGCGGGCAGTGTCTTCAAGCGAACCGCCCACCATCCGGCGGGCTATCTCATCGAACGGGTCGGGCTAAAGGGATACCGGGTTGGCGACGCTCAGATCTCGCCTCGACACGCCAATTTCATCGTGAACCTGGGCCGGGCCCGGGCCGCTGACGTGAAGGCGCTCATTGACCTGGCCCGGGCGCGGGTGCGGGAGAGGTTCGGCCTGGAGCTGGAACTGGAGATCGAGCTGGTGGGGGAGTGGTAGAGGTGTGTCTTTGAAGCGCAAGATCCGTGTGGGGGTGGTCTTCGGCGGCAGGTCCGCGGAGCACGAGGTCTCTCTGGCCTCGGCAGCGGCCGTCATGGGGGCCCTGGATAAAGAGAAATACGAGGTCGTCCCTATCGGCGTGACCAGGAACGGCCGGTGGCTTACGTCGGGGGACCCGCTGAAAGCGCTGAAAGAGGGCAACTTCTTTGCCAGTAAAGAAATGGCTCTCCTTGGCGACCCGGGCTTATTGACTAGTAAAGAAAAGGGCCAACCGCGAGCGCCGGCAGTGGTGGAGCAGATCGACGTGCTCTTTCCGGTTTTGCATGGTCCCTACGGCGAGGATGGGACAGTGCAGGGCCTGTTCGAACTGGCCGGTCTGCCCTACGTGGGCGCAGGGGTCCTGGCCAGTGCCCTGGGCATGGACAAGGCGGTGATGAAGGCCGTCTTCCGCCAGCATGGGCTGCCGGTCCTGGACCACGTGGTCATCAAGCGCCGGGACTGGGAGCGCAACCCGGAGGGCGCGATTCAGAGAGTAGAGAATGCCCTGGACTACCCCTGTTTCTGCAAACCGGCTAACCTGGGCTCCAGCATCGGCGTGAGCAAGGCCAGGAATCGGGCTGAGCTGGAGGCTGGCCTGGCCCTGGCGGCCGGATACGACCGAAAGCTCCTGGTGGAGCGGGCAGTTGAAAGCTGCCGGGAGGTGGAGTGCAGCGTACTGGGCAACGACGACCCCATCGCCTCCGGGGTGGGAGAGATCGTTCCCAAGCGGGAGTTCTACGACTACGTTGCCAAGTACTCCGACGAGAATACCGAGCTGATCATCCCCGCCAGGCTGCCGGAGGAGATGGCCAAGCGGGTACAAACCCTGGCGGTGCAGGCCTTCCTGGCCATTGACTGCGCTGGCATGGCCCGGGTGGACTTCTTCGTGACCCGAGACTACACCGCCGTTTACGTGAACGAGATCAACACCATCCCGGGCTTCACCGCGGTGAGCATGTATCCCAAGCTGTGGGAGGCGGCGGGCTTAAGTTTCCCCGCCCTGGTGGACCGATTGGTGCCCTGGTGGACCGATTGGTGGAATTGGCCCTGGAACGCCACGCGGACAAAGCCAGGAACAAGACCTGGTGATGGGTTGGAATATTGGATGCCTACGGGTTCACTAGCCAGGCGGCCAGTGCGGCGCCGCTCCAGGTCACGGCTAGGCCGGAGCAAACGCACGACTATTGCCTTCTCCCGTCTCCCGATAATCCGGGGGCTGAGGGAGAGCCGCATCTGGAGCCTACAGTGGCTCCTGAGCCTGGGGCTTACGGTTGCGTTTTCCTGGATGACCTACGACTTCCTGAGGCAGCCGGCCTTCGTGGTGTACCAGGTAGGGGTGTGGGGCAACCGCGGTGTAACCGCGGAGGAGGTGGCCGATGCCGTCAGCCGCCTGGCCGGGCAGAACGTCTTCTATGTCAGGCCGGGCCAGGTACGCGGGTGGGTTCAGGGACTCCCCGGGGTGACGAAGGCCCAGGTCAGCTTGAGCCTGCCTAACCAGGTCTCCATTAGAGTGGAGGACCTGGCGCCCGAGGTGGTCTGGCAAAGCGGTGGCACTCGCTACTGGGTGGACCAGGAGGGCACGGTGATCCGCCCCGAGCCCCGGCCGGCGGACCTGCTGGTGGTGGTAGACGCCGATGGGCGCCAATACCGCCCCTGGGATAGGGTAGATAAGAAGGCGATCCTTACGGTAAAGGTCCTGGCCAAGCTCCTGACCACGCCGCCGACGGCTTACGAATACTCATCGGCGGCGGGGATTACCGTGCAGAGCGCAGAGGGTTGGCGGGCCTGCTTCGGGTTGGGGGAGGACATGGCTCCCCGGGTGGCATTGCTCGAATCCATCCTGGAACGCTATCGGGAGAAGAAGGAGGCTTTCGTGTACGCGGACCTGCGCTCTTTGGAGCGCCAATTCGTGGTTCCGGCCGTCCGGCCGACAGAGGTAAAAAAAGGAGACAAGCGATAAAGTGTGGCGGCCACTCCTGGGCTTGCTGGTGGGGCTGGCCATTGGCCTGGCCTTCTCGGTAACCATCCCGGCCGAATACGCCCGTTACACCGCGGTGGCCATGCTGGCGGCCTTCGACTCGGTCCTGGGAGCAACTCGGGCTGACCTGGAGGGGAGCTTCGACAACCGCATATTCGTCTCCGGATTCTCGAGCAATATGCTGTTGGCCGGGGTATTGACCTTCCTGGGCGACCGCCTGGGCGTGGACCTCTACATCGCGGCGGTGGTCGTTTTTGGCTCCCGACTCTTCAATAATCTGGCCACGATCCGGCGCCATTTTATTCATTGAGTCGCCACCTGGTGGGGAGGTGATGTGAGATTGGACAAGGACAGGTTAGTAGTGGGAATCGACGCGGGCACCACCAAGGTGTGCACGTTGGTCGGCGAACCGTGCGAGAACGGCAATCTGCGCATCATCGGCGTGGGGGCCTGCCCTTCCCGAGGCATACGCCGGGGAGTGGTGGTGAACGTCGAGGAGACGGAGAAGGCCATCCTGGCGTCGGTGGAAAAGGCCGAGCGCATCGCTGGCTATAAGATCCAGCAGGCCTGTGTGGGCCTGGCCGGCCCCCACGTCTCCTCCATGAACAGCCGGGGGGTGGTGGCTATCTCCCGGGGCGACCACGAGATCATCCAGGAGGACGTGGACCGGGCGGTGGAGGCGGCCCGGGCCATCGCTATCCCCAATAACCGCCAGGTCCTCCACGTGATCCCTCGGGGCTACATTGTGGACGGCCAGGACGGGGTCAAGGACCCGGTGGGGATGCTGGGGTTCAGATTGGAGGTGGAGACCCACATCGTCACCGGGGCAGCGGCCTCAGTGCAGAACCTGGTGCGTTGCGTGCAAAAAGGCGACGTAGAGGTGAACGATCTGGTCCTCGATGCCCTGGCGTCCAGCGAGGCGGTGCTCACCGAAGAGGAAAAGGAGATGGGGGTGATATTGGCCGATGTGGGCGGCGGCACCACCGACATTGCTATTTTCATGGATGGCGCGGCCTGGCATACGACCGTGTTGCCGGTGGGTGGAAGCCACATCACCAATGACATCGCCGTGGGGCTGCGCACGGCCACGGCCACGGCTGAGGACATCAAGATCAGGTGTGGCTACGCCGTGGCCGCGGCCGTCGACGAGGCGGAGCCGGTGGAGCTCGTCGGCTTTGGCCGGGAAAACCAGCGCGTAGTTTCCAGGAGAGCCCTGAGCGAGATCATCGAGCTGCGTTCGAGGGAGATCTTTGGCTTGATCCTGGGCGAGATCAAACGCTCGGGGTACGATGGCCTGCTGCCGGCTGGGCTGGTCCTCACCGGCGGCACAGCCGAGCTCTCCGGTATAACGGAGCTGGGGAGCGAGATATTGCAGCTTCCGGTGCGGGTGGGTTACCCCCGGAGCCTGGAAGGGCTCTCCGACGTGGTGAGCGGTCCGGCCTACGCCGCGAGTGTAGGCCTCCTGGTCTGGAGCATTGCCAACCGCGACAGCCCGGCCAAACCAGTGAAGAAGGCCAGGCCTCAGCGAAAGAAGAAGCCGGGAGGGCTGTTGAAGCTATTGAGGTCGTTTGTGCCATAGAGGACAACGGAAGGTAGGTCTTTTTTAGATTGAAAAATAGCACGTAGGACAAGTTGCCAACTTGTCCCAGCGGGCGTTGTTTCCATCCTTCGTTGTGCGCGAACTGCATGATATAGTAAATGGTCTTTAACGGAAAGGAGATGGGAAATGTTGGATCAACTGGCGGTGGAGAATTTCGCGCAGATCAAGGTCATCGGTGTTGGAGGCGGAGGCTGCAATGCGGTGAATCGCATGATCCAGGCCGACATCAGGGGCGTGGAGTTCATCGCGGTGAACACCGATGCCCAGGCGCTCTTGCTCTCGCAGTCGCCGAACAAGATCCGCATCGGCGATAAGCTCACGCGGGGCCTGGGCGCCGGCGGTGACCCGATGATTGGCATCAAGGCGGCGGAGGAATCCAGCGAGGAGATACTGGAAACGCTCCGCGACGCGGACATGGTCTTTGTGACCGCGGGGATGGGCGGCGGCACTGGCACCGGCGCCTCGCCGGTGATCTCCCAGATCGCCAAGGAGGTGGGCGCCCTCACCATCGGGGTGGTGACGAAGCCCTTCACCTTTGAGGGGGCGCGAAGGCGGCAGGTAGCGGAGGAGGGGATCAGCCAGCTCAAGGAAAAGGTGGATACGCTGATCGTAATCCCGAACGACCGGCTTTTGCAGATCGTAGACAAGAAGACTACGGTGGAGGCGGCCTTTCGCATTGCCGACGACGTGTTGCGCCAGGGCATCCAGGGCATCTCAGAGCTCATCACCGAGCCGGGGCTCATCAACCTGGATTTCGCCGACGTGAAGACCGTGATGTCGGAGGGTGGGGCAGCGCTCATGTCCATCGGCAAGGGCTCGGGAGAGAACCGGGCGGTAGAGGCGGCCAAGGCGGCCATGTCCAGCCCGCTCCTGGATATCTCCATCGAGGGGGCCAAGGGTGTGCTGTTCAACATCACTGGTGGCAATGACCTGACCCTCTTCGAGGTGCAGGAGGCAGCTGATGTCATTGCCAAGGCGGCGCACCCCGATGCCAACATCATCTTCGGAGCGGTGCTGAACGACCGGCTGCATGGGGAGGTCCAGGTTACGGTCATTGCTACCGGTTTTGACTCCCGCATCCCGGCCTCCATCTCCAGGATCAAGGAGGTGCCGCTGCATACCTTCGCCACCGACGACCTGGACATTCCCACGTTTTTGCGCAGCCGGCGACAGTGATCTTTGGCCAGTTCTAGCCTCCCACTCCTTTCCAGGCCAGGAATTCCTGAAGTAAGGGGTCAGGCCCTGGTGTTTAGCTATTGCTCCAGACCTGACCCCACCCTGCCATACTTTCGAGTGACCTCGGAAGTGCCGGAATTTTTAAGCTTTTCCCCTTGAAATCGCCTCCTCGTTGTGCTATAGTAAGGCCACAATATTTTGTGGGATAATACCCGATTACCCCACAAGGGGTTGTGCATACGCCAGTCTGGCTCGGACAAGGGATAGGGGTGCCCTTTCACCAGGAATCGAAATGGTTGGTCCCCTAATCCCTTGTTGTGTCTCAACCTCCAAGAGCAGGATGATCTCATGAGATGCCCTTGCTGTGCTCATCCTGAGTCCAAAGTGATTGACTCCCGCGAGCTGGAGGAAAGCATCCGCCGAAGGCGGGAGTGTCTCTCCTGTGGCAAGCGCTTTACCACCTACGAACGCCCGGAGGTGGCCAATTTCCTGGTGGTGAAACGGGATGGCCGGCGGGAGGAATACGACCGGCAGA
>JACQYG010000168.1 GCA_016208345.1 Chloroflexota bacterium | reverse complement strand
TTCATCCCCCTGGGCAGTTTCCTTGGATTGTACTCGCTGTGGTATTCGCGGGGTCGAGACAAGCCCACCGGCTTTGTGGCTGAATACCTGGCCACCCCTCCCAGCGACCTCCCCGCTGGTGTGGTGGGAACGTTGATCGACGAAAAAGCGGACGTGAAGGACATCATCGCCAGCATGGTGGATCTGGCCCATCGAGAGGTGATTAAGATCACCGAAACCAGGCAAGAGCATTTCTTCGGGGAAAGTCGAGACTTCACCTTCGAGCTCCTGGATCCGCAGCGACGGCTACGGCCTGCTGAGAATACCTTGATCGATGCCATCTTCGGCGGCAGCAAGATGGTAGCACTCTCGGACTTGCGGGAGAAATTCTACACCTCTATCCCCAAGCTTAAAGAGCAACTCTATGCGGAGACAGTCAAAGAGGGGTTTTTCACCAAGAGCCCAGAGGCCACGCGGCGCAACTTCGTTCTCCTGGGCGCGGCCGTGCTGGTCCTGACGGGCATCTACTCCTTCTGTTTGGTCCCCGCGGTGTCGGCCTCCGTGCCCACCGCGGTATGCCTCTCCTTTAGCCTGGGGGCTGTTGGGTTCCTGATCATGGTCTTCGGCATAGTGATGCCTCGGAAGACCGACAAGGGATCTCTGGAGACGGCCAGGTGGAAGGCCTTCCGCAACTACCTGGAAAACATCGAGAAGTACGGGAATATTCAGGAAGCTAAGAGCCTTTTCGACCGGTATCTGCCCTATGCCATCGCCTTTGGCGTTGAGCGGGGTTGGGTGAACAGATTCGCTCGGATCGGCACTCCTGCTCCCGCCTGGTACGAGACCTATCCCCCGCTGATAATTGCCCACCCCAGCTATGAACCGGCCCAGAGCCAGGGCCCCACAGTGGGTGGGGGAGGTTCAGCCGGCGGCGGTGGCCTGGGAGCTCCGGGCCTGCAGGGCATGACCGACGGCGCGTTCGGCGGGCTTCAGGCCATGAGCGATGGGCTCTTCTCTATGCTGAGTTCTGCCGCATCTACGTTTTCCAGCTCGCCTTCCAGCTCCGGTGGGTGGAGCGGGGGCGGGGGCGGCGGAGGTGGGGGAGGTGGAGGCGGGGGCGGCGGCGCGGATTAGGGGCACGCCGTACCTCCCAAAGCCGGCCCAAGTGCCCAACCACCTGGCCTTCTTTACCAAACCGGGCGCGCAATGACAATGTAAAAGCATTTAGTGCGTTAGCTCTAGTAAAGAATGCCTCCCCTATCCCTCGTGCTCGCTCATCATTCCGAAACCCAACGGAAACCTTGACTTTGCCCCAGTGATGCCCTAAAATGCAATAGTACAAAACGTCACGAGGAGGATGGCAATTGTGCGTAGACCTCTAATCTTCAGGGAAATGCCACTGGCTAGTGTCCGCTTTTTCTTTTCCTCCGCGTTTTTTCTTCTCTTGTCAGCGATGGTGATTGCCTGTGGCCCCGTTCCGGTTGAAACTCAATCCCTTAGGTTCGGCACCCTGCCCATACTGGACGCCCTGCCAGTCTACGTGGCGGAGAAAGAAGGCTTCTTCGCCCGGCAGGGCGTCGGGGTGGAGATAGTCCCTTTCGCCAGCGCCCTGGAGCGGGATGCAGCTTTGCAGGCTGGCCAGCTCGATGGTGACATCAGCGATCTCGTTGCCACCGCTCTCTTTAACAAAGATCAGGAGAGAGCAAAGGTGGTGCGCGTCGCCATGAAGACCACCCCGGAGCAACGTATGTTCGCCGTTCTGGCTGCCCCGGGCTTGAGGATCCAGACGGTAAGCGACCTCCGGAACGTGGAGGTGGCCATTTCCACCAATACGGTGATCGAGTATGTGACTGACCAGTTGCTGGCGGGAGGAGGGCTTGCTCCAGCCGAGATCCAGAAAACCGAGGTGACCAAGATACCCATTCGTATGGAGATGCTGGCCAAGGGCCAGGTGAAGGCAGCCACCTTGCCCGAACCATTTGCCACTCTGGCCCTGGAACAGGGTGCTTCCCTGGTGATCGACGATGCTAAAAGCGGTATTGGGCAGAGCGTGGTACGGTTCAGCCAGGTGGCGCTCCGCCGGAAACCGGACGCAGTGAGGAGGTTTCTGGTCGCCTACGAGCAGGCGACGGGAGCGATAAACTCCAGGCCGGAGAACTATCGAGCCCTGATGGTCGACAAGGGCAAGGTCCCCCCCTCGCTGAAAGACAGCTTCAAGGTTCCGGTCTTCCCTGGAGCCGCGGTCCCCTCTGAAGGCGAGGTGGCTGCGGTGACCAGGTGGTTGGCTGGCCGGAAACTCCTGGCCGGCGAACTGTCTTACAAAGTGCTTGTGGAACCGGGCTTCCTACCCAGGCCGTGACCTATGATCCGAGTGGAGAACGTCAGCTTCGCCTATCCTGGCAAGGAGGTGATCTTTCAGAGCTTCTCCTGGCAGGTGGAAAAGGGCGAGTCGTGGGCCATTATTGGCCCCTCGGGCTGCGGCAAGACGACGCTGCTCTATCTCCTGGCTGGCCTGCGCTTGCCACAGGAGGGAGCGGTGCTGGTCAACGGCCAGATGGTGCGCCGGCCCCGACGCCAGACCGGGCTGATCTTGCAAGACTACGGCCTCTTGCCGTGGGCTACGGTACACCAGAACACAGCCTTGGGCCTGACAATCCGGGGTGTCCGGGAGCCCCAGCGCCAGGCTATAGTGACACAGTGGCTGGCACGGCTGGACATCGCCGGCGTGTCTGCCCAATACCCGAGCCAGCTTTCCGGCGGCCAGCGGCAGAGGGCAGCCGTGGCGCGCACCCTGGCCCTGGAGCCCGATCTCTTGCTAATGGATGAGCCATTCTCATCGTTGGACGCTTTGACCCGAGAGGGGCTTCAGAACATGGTGATCGAGCTGGGCATCGAATCGATCCTCACCAGCGTGCTGGTCACCCACAGCATCGAGGAGGCCGTATTCCTGGGCAAGCGCATCCTGGTGCTGCCGCTGCCCCCGATAACCCAGGGCACCGTCATCGATAACCCCCTCGCTGGTCAGTTGCGCTACCGAGGCCAACCTGAGTTTTATCGGACCTGCGAAAGGGTGCGACAAACGGTGGAGAGGGTCGGGCACGATGGGCAAGGCTGAAGGAGCCCTGGCGACGCTATCCCTGTTCCTGGCCTGGCAGGTGGCGGCCCTGGCCGTGCAGGCCCCGGTATTGCCGGGCCCACTGGCGGTCCTGGCTGCCTTTGTGCAGGCTCTGCCCCGGGGTCTTCTTTGGCATACCGCGGTGAGCGCCTGGAGGGTCATTGCCAGCATCCTGATCGCCGTGGGCCTGGCCGCCCCCATAGGGCTCGTACTGGGCCAGATCAAACGATTGGATGTGGTGGCAGCGCCGTTAATTTACATCACCTACCCGATTCCCAAGATCGTCCTCCTTCCCATTGTGTTGCTCTTCCTGGGGATAGGCGAGAGCTCGAAGATCTTCATCATCGCGCTGATCTTGTTCTTTCAGGTTCTGGTGGTGGTGCGCGATGCTTCCAGCGGCGTGCGACCAGAGCTCATCTACTCGGTGCGATCATTGGGGGCCAGGCGGCGGCAACTGCTGCGCTACGTGTACCTGCCTGCCTGCTTGCCGGCTATCCTGACCGCTTTACGGGTGAGCACGGGGACGGCCGTGGCGGTTCTCTTCTTCGCCGAGTCCTTTGCCACTAACTCCGGATTGGGATACTATATCCTGGTGGAGGGCTGGGGAAGGCTAGCCTACCCCGAGATGTACAGTGGGGTCATGGCCATGAGCCTGTTGGGCTTTGCCATCTACCTGGCGCTGGACTGGCTGGAACGACGTCTTTGCGGCTGGGTCCAGTTGGGCAAATAGGGTACGGATACATGGCTCAGCTAAGTGGTCAGCCCAGAGCCAGGTTCGTGGAGGCCATGTTCGCCCAGATCGCCGGGCGCTACGATCTGATGAACCGGCTCATGACCCTCGGGCGCGATCAGGGCTGGCGGCGCTTCGCGGCCAGCCAGGTGGCCCTGCCTCCTGGAGGCAGGGCTCTGGACGTGGGTACCGGGACCGGAGACCTGGCTTTGGCTTTAGGCCGGGAAGAGAGAACGAGTCTGGTCGTTGGCCTGGACTTCTGTCAACCCATGCTGGCCCAGGGTCAAGCCAAAGTTTCTTTACTGGAAAAGAATCGCGTGGTCTTCGTGCTGGGCGACGCTCTGAGGCTGCCTTTCGGCGACGATCAATTCGACGGCGTAACCAATGCCTTCACCCTGCGCAATGTGACCAGTATCCCTCAGGCAATGCTCGAGATGCGCCGCGTGGCGAAGCCTGGTGGAAAAGTGGTGTGCCTGGAGGTTTGTCGACCGCGCCGAGGTGTCTTGCGCTTGTGTCATCATCTGTATTTCTATCGCCTGGTGCCCTTGCTTGGACGGATCGTGGCGGGCAACCCCGGCGCCTATTCCTATCTGCCGAATTCAGCAACCAACTTTCCGGCCCCAGTAACCTTGAAGACACTGATGGAGGAGGCAGGTTTACGGGCGGTCACTTACCGGCTCTTATCTCTAGGAGCAGTGGCGGTACATACAGGGACCAAGTAGCCCGAGGGGCCTCAGGGAGCATTTTTAACTAGTAGAGAAGCCTTTTCTTTACTAGAAAAAGGAGGGTGCATGAACACTCCAGAGATCCCGGAGATCGTGGTTCGCAGGTTACCGCTGTACGCGCGAACTCTAAGCTGGCTGGTAGAGGAGAACGTCCAGACGGTGTCTTCCCAGGAACTGGGCGCAAACCTGGGCATGAGCCCGGCACAGATTCGCAAGGACCTCTCCTATTTCGGTGAGTTCGGCAAGCAGGGCACCGGCTATGACGTGAAATATCTGCTGAGCCAACTGCGGCAGATATTGGGCGTGGAGCGGGAATGGTTGGTGGCCCTGGTAGGGGTCGGTGACCTGGGACATGCCATCGCCCGGTACGGCGGGTTCGGGAAGCGGGGCTTCAAGATCGCCGCGCTTTTCGATAACGATCCACGCAAGATTGGCCAGCAGGTAGGCGAACTGGAGATCCTGGGCATGGAGGCCCTGCCCATGGTAGTCAAGGGGTTGAGACTGCGACTGGGCATCGTGGCCGTGCCTGCTGCCAAGGCACAGGAGGTTACGGACTACCTGGTGGAGTGCGGCATTCGGGGCATCTTGAACTACGCCCCCATTAATCTCCATGTACCCAAGGGAGTGAGGGTGCGCTACATCGATCCGGTGGTCCTGCTACAGAGCATGACCTACCACCTGAAATCAGGTTGAGAAAGGTGGTAAACAAGTTTCGCCTGGACGGCCACTGCCTTATGGCTGTCGTCTTGTGCGTGTTCGCCGTAGCCCCGCTATTCCACCCAGGGTACTTCTGGGGCGCCCACGATGCCCGCCACAGCGTCTACTTCCTCCTAGAATTCGATCGTATCTTCCAAGATGGCATCTGGTACCCTCGTTGGGCGCCGGATTTTGCCTTTGGCTATGGCTATCCCATCTTCAACATCTATTCCCCGGGCGTCTACTATCTGGCTGAGGCCGTTCATCTCGTGGGCCTGGGCTACGTGGAGGCGGTCAAGATCGTGTTCGGCCTGGGATTTCTCCTCTCGGCCCTGTCCATGTACCTGGCCGCCAAGCGATTTCTGGGTCGAAAGGGCGCCCTGGTGGCCGCGGTGGCCTACACCTACGTTCCCTACCGGCTGGTGGACGTATACGTGCGCGGGGCCTTGGCCGAGTCCTTCGCCTTCGTCTGGTTTCCGCTGGCGCTCTGGGCCTTTTTCGACCTGATCGTCCTGGAAAAGACCAGGTTTCTGATCTTCGGCGCCTTGACCGTGGCTGCCCTGGTGTTCACCCATTATGCGATGGCCGTGATCTTCCTGCGGTTTCTGGCTCTGTACGTGGTAGTCCTGAGCCTGGCTTACGCGTGGAGACAACGACGCTATGGACGAAACTTCTTTACTAATACCGGAGACTTGGCAGCAGCCGCTTCCCGGAAAGGCGCGTTGGCTCTGGCGGCGGTGCTCCTGGGCTTTGGCCTATCGGCCATTGGGCTCTTGCCTCTGGTATTCGAGTTCCAATTCGTCAACACCCAGCAGTGGGAAACTGCCTACTACGACTATCGCAACCATTTCGTGGAGTTTTTCCAGCTCTTCTCGCAGTTCTGGGGCTTCGGCGAAAGCGTTCCGGGGCCCAAGGACGGGATGTCCTTTCAGTTGGGCGCCGTGCCGGTGGCCCTGTTCGTTCTCTCCCTGGCGGTGGTATTCCGCCAT
>JACQYG010000088.1 GCA_016208345.1 Chloroflexota bacterium | reverse complement strand
GCCGGTAAGGCCAGGAGGGCCGAGCCGCCGCCGGATAGGAGGCAGATCACCAGGTCGTCTACCCCAGCCCCCTCTACCATCTGGCGGATGCGCTGGGCTCCCCCGAGTCCATTCTCGTCCGGTATCGAGTGCCCGGCCTCCTGGACCGCCACGATACGGGTTGGGGCACGGTGGCCGTATTTCACATTGACGAGGCCAGCGGTGATGTGGTTTCCGAGCACCTCCTCCAGCCCCTGGGCCATGGCGGCGCTGGCCTTTCCGGCCCCCACCACTATGATCCGTTGACAGCGCCGCAGGTCATAGGAGCGCGGGCCGGCCCGCAGGGAGGAGTCTTCCAGAGAGACGAAGCGCTTGACCGCCTCGATGGGGTCCACCGCGGCCAGGGCGGCGAAAAGAATGGCCAGGGCTTTATCGCGCCTGGCCATCATGTCTGACTCAGCAGGTGTACTTCTTTTCACCTTCAAGCCATGTATCCCTCGGGTTGAACCTACGGCCCCCGTCAGTATCTCTCGTAGCGCTCGATGTCCCAGACGAAGACGGTGGCCCCGCCAATGGCAACCTCCACCGGCGTGGGCAGGTCTGGGGCGCCCAGAGGCAGCATGGAGGGCATGACGTTCACCAGTTGTGTGCGGGCCTGGCAGTGGGTCTTGATCAGGCCCAGGGCCTCCTCCAACTGGTGCACTTCCACCCCCAAGAGCAGCGTGGTGTTCCCACTGCGCAAGAACCCCCCGGTGGTGCTGATCTTGGTGGCCTTGAGGCCGCGTTCCATAAGGGCATCCAGGAGCACGTCCGCATCCTCGTCTTGGACCATGGCGGCGATGAGCTTCATCCCTCGCCTCGCTCGGCCGTGGCAGTGGCGCCACTCAGGACCTGATAGTCCCCCTCGGCCAGGGCATTTACCTTGGACAGGGGCAGGCTTCGGAGACTCTCCCTGGAGGGATATGCCGTGTCGTCCTGGTAATCGCAGCGACAATCACCCAGAGCCAGACAGTCGGAACAACAGTAGGCCCGTCGCCGGTAAAAGATCGGTGACCAGGTGATCTCGACCCCGCAGCCAGCGCACCACAACCCGCTTTTGTTCATGGTAGCCTCCTTTCGTGCCGGGGCAATCGAAGAAAGCTGGAACAAAAAAGACCAGAGCGACAGCGCCTCTGGCCGGGAAGGGTAGAGCAGCCCTGGACTCTTCCCAACGCCTGCGAGGTTAGCTGACGGGTTCGGGCGAAAGAGCTACCCTACTTGCCCCCGGCAAGATTCACCCCAGAACCGGTTCCCCCGTTCTTCACTTCGAAGATTCGGCTCGCTCGTTCCAAGAATATTATACCTTCCGCCTAGCCCCACGTCAAGCGGAAATATCTCTTCGGGCTCCTGGCTGCTGGCGGTGCGGACCTGGTTCGCCGGCTGTGAAGGCGGGCCATGAGGTAGATGAGCACCCAGGGGGGCTGGGGGACTATCCCTCGGCCTTCTCCTCCTTGGCGTCCAAACCCCTGTTGGAGCTCGCCAAGCCGGTCGCGGATCTCCTGGGCCTGCTTTTCGATGTGCATCCCCCTGAGGCCGTAGGCTATAGCCATGAGGTAGGCATAGAAGCTGCTGGGGGACACGGGCACGACCCGCCTCTCTAGGGCGTAGGTCGAGAGGCCCTTTTCCTCGCCCAGGGCCTCGTCCTTGACGATCACCTCGTAGAAGACGTTCTCCGCCGGGATGTACATCAGGGCGAAGTCGTAGGTCCCCTCGTCGGGGCGGATGTATTTGTCGGCGATGTCGCTGATTTGCTCCTTGACCGAGGCGGCGAACTCCTTCCGGGCCCTCTTTTTCTCCTCTTCGGTCTGGCTTGCCATCAGGCGGTTGAAGCTTTCCAGGGGGAATTTGGAGTCCACCGGCACCAGGCGGTCACCTAGCCGGATGACAGCGTCCACCCTTTCCCCAGAGCGGAAGGCGTGCTGGATCTGGTAATTACCGCTGGGGAGGACCTGCTTCAGCAGGTCCTCTAGAAAAAGCTCCCCGATGCCTCCCCGCAGCTTCGGCGCCCGCAGGATGTCCTGGAGGCTGGAGATGTCCTTTCCTAGTTCCTGGATCCCTCGGGCCGTCTCGGACAGCTCGCCGAGCCGCTCCTTCACCTCGCCCATCAGCGTGCTGGAGTTGCCCAGTTGTTGGGCGATGTTCGTCTGGGTCCGGGAGAGTTGGTCGGTGAGCGTGGCCACGATGGCAGTGAACTGGGACTGCAGGGTTTCCAGGTTTTTCGCCTGTCCCTCGGCCAGGGTCGTAGGCACGGTGGCATGCTCCTGTCGAAGCTCGCGGAGCTCCTGATTCATTTGAATGATCTGCTGCTGCAACAGCCCCAGCACACCAGGCTCTGCCGGTTTCCTTGGCCGCCAGATGAGATAGACCAGGATTGCTCCTAGGAGAAGCACGACCGCCAGGACCAGGACTATGCCGACCGCGAGAAACAACGTTTCGCCACTCATGTCTTCTTACCTCCTGGCTGATCAGGCTCAAGGTGCCGCAGCCCCCGGAACCCGGCAATAATTGATCTTGGCCTGCCACAAGCCCATTATACATCCGCCTCCATCTCCGGGCAAGAAACGACGCCGGGAGCCTTTGCCAGAGGGCAGTTGGGGCCTTTAACCGCTCTGGTGTAAGCCCATGGCGCATTCTGGCGCGAAAAGGAGCCATTTTTCGAGGCTTCTAAACCTGTGTTCTTTCCCTTGACTTTTCCTGGTAGGAGTATTATTATGAATGAACATTCATTCACTATTCGAGGTCTGGGTGGAAAACCGACAGGCGCGCAAGGAACGGCTGGCGGCGGAGCGGACCGAGCAGATCCTGCGGGCGGCTACCCGTGTGTTCTCCCAGAAGGACTTCCACGAGGCTACAATCCACGATGTGGCCCGGGAGGCAGGGCTGGCCGATGGCACCATCTACCTGTATTTCAGGAACAAACGGGACCTGTTGCTAAACGTGCTCACCCGCCCCTATTCTGCGCTCCTCTTGGCGGCCCTGGGCGGCGCCGAGATCAGCGGGGAGGACGACCGGAGCCTGCTGGCGGATATCCTGAGGCGTGGTGTTACCATGGCACTGGCCAACGTGGATACCATTCGTTTCTTCATGTCCGCCATGCAAGAGGTGGATGACCAGGTCCGGGCCGAGGCCTTCCGCAACCTGTTTCAGGTGGGCACTATCTTTGAAGAATACCTTCGTGAGCGCATTGCCACCGGGGCTTTCCGGCCGTGCGATCCCGTCATCGTATCGCGGGCCTTTTTTGGCATGTTCATGATCTTCATCCTGGGGCAGGAGGTGATGATGGGAAAGAACGTGGCCCCCATGCCCTACGAAAAAGTCATCCCCGAGGTGGTGGAGCTGTTCCTCACCGGTGTAACCAGCCCAAAGGACCCGGCGCGATGAATAGCCGCATCATACCGATAATGCACAAGGAGCTCATTCACATCCGGCGGGACCCTCGAACCCTGGCCC
>JACQYG010000167.1 GCA_016208345.1 Chloroflexota bacterium | reverse complement strand
GGAAACCCACCGCCGACATCGTCACCGTGAGTCACGACCACTTCGACCACAACTACATGCAAGGGGTGGGGGGCAGTCCCAAGGTCGTCAAGGGGCCCGGCGAGTACGAGATCAAGGGCGTTACCATCACCGGCATCGGCGCCTTCCACGATGAGCAGGGAGGCAAACAGCGTGGCAAGAACACCATCTACTTGATCGGGATCGAGGGGCTGGTGGTATGTCACCTGGGCGACCTGGGCCACCTGCTAGCGCAGTCCCAGGTGGAGGCCATGGAGCGCATCGACGTGCTGCTGGTCCCGGTAGGGGGCTTCTACACCATCGACGCCGCCCAAGCCGCGGAAATGGTGAGCCTCTTGGAGCCGAAGTTCGTCGTGCCCATGCACTTCAAGACCGACGTGGCCAGGCTCAACATCGATCCGGTGGACCGGTTCCTGAAAGAGATGGGATTGAAAGGCGCCGAGCCTCAGCCCAGGCTGGTGGTCAACCGTGGTTCCCTGCCCGAGGAGACCCAGGTGATTGTCCTGGACTACCGTCGGGGTTAGTCTCTTTACCAGTAGGACTTTCGCTTGAGTCAGCCGCATGGTAAGATGCGGCTATGATTACCAAACTTCAATACGTTCCTGGATTCCTGCTTCCGCAGGAATGACAGCCGGTGTTTTCGCCATTTGTCATTCCCGCGAAACCTGTTCCTGACAGGTTCAGGAAGCGGGAATCTAGAGGGAATATATGAGCGAAAGCCCTAACGAGAAAAGAACAACCACGCGCTCTAATGCCCGGCAACTGCCGGCGCTAACCGGCAACGCTACCGGGGCAAGTAGCGCAGGGGATTCACTGCACCGCCTCCGTAGTTGACTACAAAGTGCAGGTGAGTGCCGGTGGATTTTCCGGTACTGCCCATCTTGCCGATAGAGGCGCCCCGGCGCACCGGCTGACCTACCCGAACGTAGATCACGCTCAGGTGGGCGTAGACCGTGGAATAGCCGTTACCGTGGTCTATGTAGACCGCCAGGCCGTAGGTCCCGGACCATCCAGCATGGGTTACCACGCCGGAATCCGCCGCATAGATTGGGGTGCCCGGCGGCCCAGCCACGTCGATGGCCGGATGGACCCCAGAGAAATAGGTGGTGATGTAGCCCACCGTGGGCCACACGAAGCGCCCGTAGGCCTTCGGGGCGTTGACCACGATGACGCCGGCCTCGGTGTATACCAGGCGAGGAGGCATGGGCTTCTCGCCCCCGGGCACGATGATGCTCTGCCCCGGCTTCAGCTCGAGGGGCTCTTTCAGTTGGTTGAAGTCGTAGGTAACGATGGCCTTGGGGTCGGCCTTGAATTTCCTGGCCACCGATTCCACGGTATCCCCCGGCATCACGGTGTAGTAGACGCCGTCCACCGGCAGGATGACCAATTGCTGGCCGATGCTCAGGAAGTCGGGGTCCTCCTCGACCTTCGGATTGGCCCAGATGATGGTCTCCGGGCTGACCTCGAAGGTCTCGGCCAAGAGAGTAACCATGTCCCCCTCTTGAACCGTGTAGGTCAGGACCTCCTTGCGGGGCCGCTTGGGCACCGTGGTCAGAGGGTTGCCCCACTTGGTCAGGTAGCCCTCGGCCATAACCGCTGGCCCGCCGCGTTCTTTACTAGTAAAGAAACCCCTTTCTCTCTCTTGGGAGCCCGCCCCGGAGGCGACCATGGGGGAGACAACGCCGGCCTGGGCTACCGCCCAGGCCAGGAGGAGGAGCAGCCCATGCCCGGCAAGGCGGCGGCCGCCCGGGTACCTGGCCAACCAGGTCAGGCGACCCGCCCTCCGCGGGCCTGGCTCCGCAGCCCGCCTCCACCCGATCAGGCGTGGAAAAACCGTCCCGGTTGGGCTCAGCCGGGACGGCGGGGTGGCCTGGATTCCTTGTTGTTCTTTACTAGTAAAGAATTCCAACGTGCCCCTGCGGGCCAAGATCCTTTATACTGGTAAAGAAACCACGCCAGGTCGCCCTTCCGAAGGGCAACCTAGACGATCTCCTTCAGGGTTGACAAAAACTCGCGGTTGTCCCTGGTCTTGCTCAGCCGGGCCAGCAGGGCTTCCAGGGCCTCGGTGCCGCTGCCGCTGGAGCCGATGGCGCTGAGCATGCGTCGCATGATCCAGACCTGCCTCAGGGTCCATTCGTCCAGGAGCAGTTCTTCCCGCCTGGTCGCCGACCGGGCCACGTCGATGGCGGGGAAGAGGCGCTTCTCCGAGAATTTGCGGTCCAGCACCAGCTCCATGTTCCCCGTACCCTTGAACTCCTCGTAGATCACCTCGTCCATGCGGCTGCCGGTATCCACCAGGCAGGTGGCGATGACGGTCAGGCTGCCGCCCTCCTCGAGCTTGCGGGCTGCGCCGAAGAAACGCTTGGGCGGATAGAGGGCCACCGGGTCCAGGCCCCCGGACAGGGTTCGCCCGCTGGGTGGAATGCTCAGGTTGTAGGCCCGGGACAGGCGGGTGATGCTGTCCAACAGGATCACCACGTCCTTTCCGCACTCCACCAGGCGTTTGGCCCTTTCCAGGCCTAGCTCGGCCACGATGGAATGGTCCTCCACCGGCTCGTCGAAGGTGGAGCTGATGACCTCGGCCTTCACCGAGCGCTTGACGTCGGTGACCTCCTCCGGGCGTTCGCCGATCAACATCACCATCAGATGGACGTCGTTGTAGTTGCCGGTGATGCCGTTGGCGATCTGTTTCAGGATGGTGGTCTTGCCCGCTTTCGGCGGGGAGACGATGAGCCCGCGCTGGCCCCGGCCGATGGGCGCCAGGAGGTTGATCAGGCGGGGGGCCAGGATGTTCGGCGCCGTTTCCAGGTTGAGCAGCTCCCGAGGGAAGACCGGCGTCAGGGTGTCGAAGTGGGGGCGTTTCTTGGCGATCTCCGGGTCCAGGCCGTTGACCGCCTCCACCCGCAGCAGGCTGTAGTACTTCTCGCTCTCCTTGGGCGGGCGCATTTGCCCGGTGACCATGTCGCCGGTGCGCAGGCCAAAGCGGCGGATCTGGGACTGAGAGACGTAGATGTCGTTGTTGGCGGGCAAGAGCCGCTCGCCGCGCAGGAAACCGATGCCGTCCTCCATGATCTCCAGGACGCCACCGCCGAAGATATTCCCCTGCTGCTCGGTTTGCGCCTGCAGCAGCCGAAAGATCAGCTCCTGCTTCTTTAGCCGGGTGAAGCCCGAGACCTCCAGCTCCTTGGCCATTTCCTGGAGCTCGTCCAGGGTTTTCGATTCCAGTTCTGCGATGTTCAACAAGGGAGTGCTCCACTCAAGAGATTTGGGGGCAAGCGCAAAGACGCCGGGCTCGCCCAGGGCGGCCTTTCAACCATGAAGGCAAACGGGGCCTAAAAGCTGGCTTCGGAGTTTAACCTCGAACATCCTCGGCTGGCCGATGGCGAAACAAGAGGGAGGAAGCGGGCAAAGATATCTACCTTTGTAGAGAGATCGGTTGGGAGCTCTGCCTATTACGGTGAAAACCTGTAACTATTATAGCACAATTGTCAAGAAACGCAACTTATCGATTCTCGGCAAAACTCGTGACACACCCCTCAAGGTCGTATGAGCAGGCCCAGACAGGCATGAAGCAAGAGGACGGTCAATTGCGGTTTTTCAGGATCAGGGGCAGAAAGATCTTCTGCATGCCACCCGTTTGCTGGCTGGCGCCAGCCCAAAAGCCCGGACTCAAGACATAGGAATTACTTCGAAGACTGCCTATAGCGGCCTGCCCCACAGTCCCGTTCAGGGCGTGTGTGGAGGCAGTGAGCGCGCCGCCTCCGCTGGAGGCGACGCTCCAGTCGATCTTATACTGCCCGGAGGATACGGCCCATGCCCCAGCGGCAGTAAATCCGAGCAAGGAAACGCACAGAGCCACCAGAACGGCTTTTTTCACAACCGCCTCCGCCCACAAGGTTAGAATTTCGTGACGCTATTGGCCCCAGGACCGGTATTCGCAACCCAGATATTTGCTCCATCGTAGGCCAGGCCCAGAGGCCCAAGATTGGCGGCGGGAAGCGCGAAGTTGCTGCCGGTGCCGGTGGAAGGGTCTATGCGACTGAGGTTATTGGAGGTCAGGTTGGCCACCCACAAGTAGGTGCCATCGAAGAGTATACCTTGCGAGCCGGTTGCCCCGCTCGGAAGGGCGAAGTTGGTGCCGGCACCGGAGCTAGGGTCGATCCTGGTGATATTGCCAGTGCCGCCATTGGCAACCCAGATGTAGCTGCCGTCAAAGGCGATGCCGTAGGGATTTGCCGCTCCGGAGGGCAACGGGAAACTGGCCACGGACCCGTCGGTCGGATTAACCCTGGTGACGGTGTTGCTGCCGTAGTTCGCCGTCCACAGGAAGGTCCCGTCGTGGGCGATGCCGCGAGGGGTAAGATCAGTGAGCGGCAACGCATACGTGGTGCGCTGGTTAGTGGCCGGGTTGACCCGGGTGACTTGGTTGTGCGCCATGTTGGTCACCCAGATGTCCCTGCCATCGTGGGCCAGGTTCCAGGCCGAGGGTGCGCCGGAAAGGGGCAGGACCACATTCCCCGCTCCGGCCGGGTTCTTGGGATCGATCCGGACCACGCTGGCGTTGCCGGCTCCCCCGTCGTGGCAGGCGACCCAGAGGTAAATGCCGTCGTAGGCGATGTCCTTGGGGTCATTGGCGCCGGCCGGGAGCACGTAGCTGGAGACGAGGCCGGTGCTCGAGTCGATCTTGGAGAGGCCGTTGTTGCTGTCCACCACCCAGATGTTGGCGCCGTCGAACGCCATGCCCCGGGGGCTACCCCCGATGG
>JACQYG010000166.1 GCA_016208345.1 Chloroflexota bacterium | reverse complement strand
CGATGTCGTGGAAAAGAGGGCTCAGGACCTGGCCAACCAGTTCGGGGGCAAGGCCTACACGGACTATGAGCAACTCTTGTCCTCCGGCATCGACGCGGTGTACGTCACCGCTCCCAACACCCTGCATACGCCCATCGTGCTATCGGCCCTGGCCAAGGGCATACACGTCTTCTGCGAGAAGCCCATGGCTATCACGTTCGAGGATGCCAAGCACATCCGGGAGGTGGCCAGGACCAGCAAAGGGCTATACCAGATCGGCCATAACCGCCGTTTCGCTCCCGTCTACCAACTCGCCAAAGAGAAGATCGCTCAGGGGTTTGTGCCCTACTCGGCCAACGTGAAGATGAACCGGGGCGAACTGAAGAACCCGCCCTGGGTGTGGAACAAGGACATCACCGGTGGCTTTCTCTTCGAGTCCACCATCCACCTGTTGGATATGATCCGCTGGCTCATGGGCGAGGTGTTGGAGCTGGACTGTCGCGCCCGGGCCAACGTCTACCCCGACTTCGATGACTTCGTCATGATGTTGACCTTCGAGAACGACCGATATGCCGCCTTCTCCTCCTGCGCCCACGCCACCTGGTCCTTCCCCTTCGAGCGCATCGAGCTCTACGGCGACCACGCCGCCATCATCACCGAGGAGATGGAGAAGGTCACCTACTCGCCGGGCCTGGGCCAGGAGATCGTGCGCCGTGACTATTTTCAGCTCACCAACCCCGAAAAGTGGGGGTATATCAAGGAGGACCAGCTCTTCGTGACCGCGGTCTTGGAAGGAAAAACACCGCCGGTCACCGTGGACGATGCCTACAAGTCCATTGAGCTGGTGGAGGCCTGCTACCGGAGCGCCCGCAGCGGCCAGCGCGTGGCGCTACCTCTGGCCTGATGCCGGACCATGACTACTTTTCTGTTGATCCGACACGGCCGCACCGGGTGGCTGGAAGAAGGACGGTTACAGGGGTGGGTCCGCGGCGTCAGCCTGAGCGAGAAGGGGCGCTGGCAGGTAACACGGCTGGCGCAAAGGATAGCTGCACTACCCCTGGTGGCGATCTATTCCAGCCCCCTTGACCGGGCCATGGAGACCGCCCAGATCATCGCCGATGGTCGGGGGATGCAGGTTACGGTTGAGGACGCCCTGGGCGAGATTCGAGTAGGGGAGCTGGAAGGTCGCTACATCGAGGATCTGGATGCCAGTGATCCCTTTTGGCGGGAGTACCGGGCCCATCCTGCGGCGGTGAGATTCCCTGGCGGGGAAAGCCTCAGTCAGGTCCAGGAACGGGCGGTGAGCCTCATCGAGAGGCTTCGGGCAGAGATATCGTCGGGCGCAGTGGCGTTGGTCTCTCACGCCGACGTTATCAGGACCATCGTGGCCCATTACATGGGCATCAACCTGGACCATATCCACCGCTTCCGGATCGACCAAGCCTCGCTGAGCATCTTGAAGCTGGAACAGGAGAATGCGGCTCTATCAACCCTGAACTGCACTTGCCACCTGGAGGCCGAGTAGCCAGTGGCCCGGACCGGGCCACCGCCCTGACGCAAGGGATTATCTGCCATAAGCCCAAGTAGTTGCTCTCCGGGAGACAAAAGATGTACCTGGTGTTAGAGGATCTGGATCCAAATAGTATGACGAGATCTACTTCGCAGCGAAGGCTTTGTGGCCTACCAAGGACATCGATCCAGAGAGGCACTCCGAAGTGGTTGCCTTCTCTAATCGCTACTTGGCTAAAACAACAAAGGGAGTAGACTCCAGGCCCAACCAAAGGCTCATGAAAGCCCGGCCTTGGGCGTCTAGCTGATGGATATCTACGAGCGATTGCGGAGCCTGGGCGTGGAGGTGGGCAGCGGCAGGGTGATCAGGCTGGCCCCGAAGCCCAGAGCTGAACCTTCAGTTCCCATAGATCAGGTTATTAAGGGCACCTATGCGCGTTCGGCGTGGGGGGAATGCTTTGTCACCGAACGGTACTTGCCCTTGACCTACCGGCACGGCCGTGTTCTTCTGAATCCCGCCGGGACCTACTCCAGCGAGGCGGCGGCCCTCCTGGCCGGAGAGCCGTCCCTGAGCGATATCCCACTGGACCAGCTTGCCTTTCTGGACACCGAGACCACCGGGCTTTCTGGAGGCACCGGCACCTACGTCTTCCTGGTAGGCATTGGCTACCTGGAGGGGGCTGAATTTCGCCTTCAGCAGTTTTTTCTCCGGGACTGCGACCAGGAAAAAGCCCTTCTGGCTACCATCAACGATCTGTTGGAGCGCTTTCGGGGCATCGTCACCTTTAACGGAAAGGCCTTCGACTGGCCACTTCTCACCACCCGTTTCGTCTATTCGCGTCTGCCGATGGGGCTGGTGGACCCGCCGCACCTGGACCTCCTGTTCCCGTCCCGCCGGCTCTGGCGAAGACGGCTGGAATCCTGTGCCCTGCCCAGTTTGGAGCGGCATATCCTTGGGGTGGAAAGAGAAGAGGACGTCCCCAGTTGGTTGATACCCAGCCTCTACTTCCAATACCTGCGCCTTGGCGATGCCAGTTGCCTGCGCCAGGTCTTCTACCACAATGTCCAGGACGTAGTCTCTCTTTTGGCCCTGATCATCCAGCTTTGCGCTATCCTCACCAATCCTTTCGAGGGCCTGGTTAACGAGCCGGAGGATTTTCTCAGCCTGGGCATGCTTTTCGAAAAGACTGGCCGGACACTAGACAGCCAGAGGGCCTACGAGATGGCCGCCGACGCCACTGCTCCCCCGGAGGTCCGGGAAAAAGCTCGGCGGCGCTTAGGTTTTCTATTAAAACGCACCGGACATCTGGAAAAGGCGGCGAAGATCTGGGTAGATTTGATCGCCACCAAACCCGGAGCGGCGCTCTATCCTTATGTGGAGCTCGCCAAATACTACGAACATCATCAGCACGACTACCTGGCTGCCGAGGCTTGCGTGAGTCGAGCCCTGGCCGTCCTGGATTGGCGCCGAGCCGTGAGCGAAACAGATCAGGATGGGGCTGAAGCACGGGAACTAGAACGTCGCCAGCAGCGACTCCGAAGGAAACTACAGTCAGCCATGTCCAGATGAACAAAGAGATGCTCTTATCCGGAACCGTCTTGAGGCACCATGGCCCAGAGACTATAGTGGAAATGCGCCGCATTGCCACCACGTGTCTTGCCAAGAGCTTGGAACTTTGTGAAATATTGCACCAAGTTGACTTTTGTTGTTGTCAAACGCTAAAATTGATATTAGGTTAGCCATTTTCACGGCAGGAAGGCCGATCGCATATCCCGTTCTAGCCCCGCCTAAGGAGCTCTGGATAGTGACATTTGCTACCGCGTCCTGCCACCTCACGGCCGCGACTACGTACCATCGTTCAGGCGAGGGGTTCCTGGCGACCACATCTGCCAGTCCCCCTCGTTTTGCTTTTTAACTCCCGAATGCGAACCACGTTTTCAACTTCACAAGGAGGTGTTTGGTGAAAGAAGTTGTCCTGGTAGGCGGCGTGCGCACGCCCATCGGCGCCCACGGTGGGGCGCTGAAGGATGTTACCGCCCATGAGCTGGCCAAGATCGTGATGCAGGAAGTGCTCAAACGCACCCAGGTTGACCCCGCTAGCCTGGAGGAGGTGATCTTTGGCTGCTGCATGCAGACCAGCGACGCCCCCAACATGGCCCGGGTGGCGTCGTTGAACGCCGGCATCCCCAAGGAGGTCACCGGCTTCACCGTGCAGCGCAATTGCGCCTCGGGCCTCCAAGCCATCACCAGCGCCTATGAAGGCATCCAGGTGAACCATGGTGATTCCTACTTGGTGGGCGGCGCGGAGAGCATGAGCTCCGCCCCGTACATGGTGCGGGGAGCTCGCTGGGGCTTGAAGCTGCGGCACACCCAGTTCATCGACGTGCTGTGGGAAGGCCTCACCGACCCGGTGGTGAACCAGATCATGGGCCGTACCGCGGAAAACCTGGCCGATATGTACAATATCAGTCGGGAGGAACAGGACCAGTTCGCAGTGGAGAGCCACAAGAAGGCCTTCATGGCCACCCGCACTGGCAAGTTTAAGGACGAGATCGTCCCGGTGATGGTTGCCAAGAAGGTAGCGGGCAAAGAGGTGGCCTCTGAGCCCATCACCCAGGACGAGTGCATCAATCCCGCCATCTCCGTGCAAAAGCTGGCGCTTTACCCCACGGTCTTCAAAGAAAACGGCACCGTTACCCCCGGCAACGCCTGCCCCATCAGCGACGGCGCGGCAGCCCTGCTGGTCATGACCGCGGACCGCGCCAAGTCCCTGGGGCTGGAGATCATGGGCTACATCCGGGCCTACGCCTATGGGGGGGTGGGGCCGGAGGTCATGGGCATCGGGCCCATCGTGGCTGTGCCCAAGGCCCTCAAGCGGGCCGGGCTCAAGCTCACCGACATCGACCTCATCGAGCTCAACGAGGCCTTCGCTGCTCAGTGCCTGGCCGTAGGCAAAGTCCTCAAGGACGACGGCTGGGACTGGAACAGGGTGAACGTCAACGGCGGCGCCATAGCCCTGGGGCATCCCGTGGGGTGCTCGGGGGCGCGCATCGCGGTGACGTTGCTTCACGAAATGAAGAAGCGGGACCTGCACCTTGGCCTGGCCACCATGTGCGTGGGCGGCGGCCAGGGAGGGGCGATTGTGGTGGAGAGGAAAT